>CAZWDC010000027.1:0-6133 GCA_964633085.1 uncultured Dehalococcoidales bacterium | reverse complement strand
AAGCTTTGCCAGAGCTGGCGATAAAGTTTGGCTTTTTTGATTTCATTCATGACAATCCAATCAGCTGCCCGCAGTATCTCCAGCTTCTCCCTAGTCACTTCGCCGATGATGCGAATGGATAACCCTGGCCCGGGAAACGGCTGTCGCCAGACCATATCCTCAGGCAGACCTAATGCCAACCCTACTTGTCGAACTTCATCCTTAAACAAATACCTCAAGGGCTCAATGAGGGTAAACTTCATTTTGGCTGGTAACCCAGCGACATTATGATGGCTCTTTATCTTAGCCGCAGCTTTGGTTTCCACAGAGGTACTTTCGATGACATCGGGATAAAGAGTGCCCTGGGCCAGAAAATCAATCTTACCTAATTTAGCCGCTTCTTCTTCAAAAATCTCGATAAACTCATTCCCTACTATCTGTCGTTTCTTCTCAGGGTCAGTAACCCCTTTGAGGCGCTCCAAGAATCTATCGGTAGCGTCTATGTAAACTATATCCATTTTGAGGTTACGCTTGAAGGTATTAAGCACCCTTTCCGGTTCCTCACGACGCAATAAGCCGTTGTTGATAAAGATACAAGTTAACTTATTGCCAATAGCACGGTCAATAAGGGTAGCAGTTACCGCTGAATCAACGCCTCCGGAAAGAGCACAGACCACCCTTCCATTGCCCACTTGTTCCTTAATCTTGTCCACGCTCTCAGCTATAAAATTAGCTGGTGTCCAGTTACCCTGGCAACCACACACCTTGAGTACAAAATTCTGGAATATCGTTTTCCCTTGAGGTGTGTGAACCACTTCAGGATGAAACTGTAGCCCATAAATGCCGCTATCATTACCGATAACGGCGAATGGCGAATTTTCTGTGTAAGCCAAAGTCCTAAAGCCAGGCGGCAGTTCTATTACTTGGTCACCATGGCTCATCCACACGGGGAGAGACGAGGGCAGACCAGCAAAAAGAGGACAATCCTCAGCACTCACATGCAGGATTGCGTGCCCGTATTCACGCTTTGTTCCCCGAGATACTTGACCACCTAACTGATAAGCGATAGCGAACATGCCATAGCAAATGCCCATTATTGGGAGATGGCTTTCATAGATATATGGTAAAGGCAAGGGAGCTCCAGGGTCATAAACGCTAGCTGGACCTCCCGAGAGAATAAATCCTCTTGGGTTGAGAGGAGTTATTTTCTCCCAGGGCGTATCGTAGGGCACGAGTTCACAATAAACATGGCATTCCCGTACCCGTCGGGCAATGAGCATGCTATATTGCGAGCCAAAGTCGAGCACCACTATGGTTTCCCGTTCGCTTGGGGGTAACTTAGGCTCAGCTACAGGCTGCTCGCCACGTAACTCTTTGGCCAGCCCAAGATAGGTAGAGACCTCGATATCATCGCTGGCAGCAATTCTGTGGCTTTGTAGGTTCTTTTTCATTGGAGATTTACGGGATTGCACAAATTCAACCATCCCCCAAAAAATTTACGCTTTTCGTAAGAACCCCGTTAATTTAAACTCAAATTCTTTCAGGGTCCCCAAAAAGTCGCAAGACTTTTCGGGGCTGATTTAGCTTATCACTGTCCCGCACTATTATCAACCCAAGACGGACTAAGGCTTTTTTCGCTTGACCAAGCTTCTCACCTTCGCCTAAAACCTTCCCACTTCTTGAACACCGAAAAACATAGATTCCTGCTAGGATGTTACCATGCTATACTAATGTCGAAAAGATGGTTGTTTTGCAACGGGAAATTGAGAAAGGTGTCGAAATCCTCCAGAAGGGTGGGGTAATTGCCTTCCCCACCGATACGGTCTATGGCTTGGGGGCTGATGCCCTCAATCCTGCAGCTGTGGAAAGGATTTATAAGATAAAGAACCGCCCAAGGCATCAAGGACTCCCTTTGCTTATCGCTGATGTAGAGCAACTCACCACTCTGGCTGAGCCAATACCAGAAATTGCCCGGTTTCTGGCAAAGCGGTTTTGGCCCGGCGGGTTAACTCTGGTTTTACCAAAAAGAGGTTCGGTGCCCACCTATCTGGCCTCAGGACAAACCATAGCAGTACGCGTTCCTAATCACCCTGTTTGTCTGGCTCTCATAAAAGGTCTGGGAAAACCCGTAACCGGAACCAGCGCCAATATTAGTGGTCAACCAGCTGCCTTAACTGCCGAAGAAGTTAGCCAACAATTAGGCAGGAAAATCGACCTTATTATCAACGGAGGCAAATGTCCGGGCGGCAGGGAATCAACAATACTGGACGTTACCCGTGAATCGCCAATAGTTCTGCGTCAGGGCATCATACCTGCACATGAGATTGACAATGCTTATAAAGAATACCTGGAGATAAACAGTGAGACGCATTGCTATAGGCTGTGACCACCGTGGCTTTGCCCTGAAGCAAGGAATCATATGCTTTCTTGAAGACGCGGGCCACAGCTATCAAGATTTTGGCTGCTACAGCACTGCTCCTGTGGATTATCCTGACATTGCCCGGAAAGTCGGGGAGGCAGTAGCGTCGGGCAATTTCGACCAGGGCATTTTAATGTGCAACACGGGTATAGGCATGAGCATAGCTGCCAACAAGTTGAGAGGCATAAGAGCAGCCTTGTGTTGCGACGCATTTACAGCACAACGTGCCCGCCAGCATAATGATGCCAATGTCTTGTGTCTCAGGGGAGAGGATATGGACACCGAGTCAGCTTTGGAAATCGTCAAAACTTTCCTGGCTACGGATTTCGAAGGTGGCAGACACGCACGAAGGGTGAATAAAATAAAGGCTTTAGAAAGAAACCTCTCAGAAGAATAGCCCTTCCTTTTGAGGCTATGGTTCATAAACAGTTATTTCGCTGTGTTACGCTACATATCGACCTCTTAGATCGCGAGATAACCTAGCCGTTAGCTCTAGAGCCAGGGATGCCACTTCAGGCGATAATCCTGCCAGGCCACAAGAGGGAGTTACTAGCCCTTGAGCTATAATCTGCTTGAACCTAACGCCATTTCTGGTGAACGGAGCTATAGCTTCCTCCAGACGGTCACGCAGACTGGGCAAGGATTCTTTAGTTAAAGCCTCTTCCTCGTTCGGAACTATCCCCCAGGCAATACTGCCACCACGCTCAAGGAATGATTTCACCTTACCAGAGTAAGCGCTTAGAGAAGAGGCGTAGTTATAGGCATCAAAGCTGAGAATATCGATGGAGGTGTCCAAGAGGATTGACCAGTTAGTATTTCCGCAGCAGTGTAACCCCTTTATCCCTTTAATTCCCTTTAACACCTCTTCCAGTAAAACAGGCACTTTTTCTTCAGGGATAGGAGTAAATACTGAGCCCAAAGAAACTAAATAAGGTTCGTCAACAAAGATGATGGTTTCAGGCGATATTTCCCTCAAGAGATTTTCCTGCCACGTGGCTTTTAGCCGCAGGAGCTTAGCTGAGGTTTCCGCTAAAGTGTCATCATAAAGGATACCCAGACCATCCTGACGGGTAACCGTCAGACCCCAGGTGACGGGACCTGTTACCTGCCCCTTGACTATTTTACTGCCTGCTACTTTGGAGAGGAAAGCGTGAAGCCCGGCAGCATATTCGGTCGAAATGCCATATTTGTAGGCACTATCTTGTTCACAATCAATATGGATTTGCTCCAGCTCGCTCTCAAAATTTGCCACTGGCTGGATGTGGATTTTGTCCCCTTTTACGACTACTCCGGGAAAACCCTCGCTGAACTGGATAACCATGTTTTCCTTGGCAGAGCGCCTTGGTAATTGTGGCCAGACAGGAATATCAGGGAGGTATTTCACAATAATGGCGCAAGCCTCGGCAGGATTCGTATGAGGCATGCTGCCAATAGCCGTGGACAAACAACCAAATTCCAACTTAGCTGGCATCTTCCTCCTCGCCTAAATACTTGCCAATCAACAGCCTCAGCTCGTTTTTCTTCTCCTTCGGTATATATTTCATGTTAGTGGCTATGGCATGTTTGAGGGCAGTAGCACAGGCACAATCGCGCGTCTGCGGCATCGAAGCCAGTATTAGTCTAAGGATTTTCTTGATAGTATGGATGCCCGTCCGCAAATTGGTTAAAATCATCTCCGCAGTAGCGGATTCATAAGTTGGGTGCCAGCAATCATAATCGGTGACAACAGCCAGCGTAACATAGCATATTTCCGCCTCTCTAGCTAATTTAGCTTCAGGCAAAGCTGTCATCCCAATAACATCAGCACCCCAAGAGCGATAGAGTTGTGACTCAGCTTTGGTGGAGAGCTGTGGACCTTCCATAACTAGATAAGTACCACTTTTATGCACTTTAGCCTCAACCTCGGTGCTTGCCTCAAATGCCAGTTGCCTCAAAACGGGACAGAAGGGTTCCGCGAGAGAGACATGCCCTACTATCCCATCGGTGAAAAAAGTACTGGCCCTTCCTTTGGTATGGTCAATGAGTTGGTCAGGAATGACCATATCCAGAGGTGCTATCTCCTCTCTAAGACTGCCCACAGCGCTTACAGAGATAATCCTTTCTACTCCCAGAGATTTCAAAGCATAGATATTAGCTTTGGCCGGTAACTCACTGGGGCTTATTCGATGTCCTTTGCCATGTCTGGGGAGAAAAGCAACCCTTACTCCTTCTAGATTGCCCAAAATAATATTGTCGCTGGGCTCACCAAAGGGCGTGCTTACCTTCGCTTCCTCCACTCTTGCCATCCCCTCCATCTTATAAAGCCCACTTCCGCCAATGATGCCAATCCGTGCTTCGAGCATTTGATACCTCCGTGAAAAACACTATTTCCTGCCCGTGTACCTCTCCTCCCACCCCCCTCCTCAAGGTATTTCAGGTAAGCTATAGCCTCTCTGTAGTGCTAGGTTATGCCAAACCTAGCATATTTCCCTAGAATTGTCTACTAGCGAGCCTCTTTTTTCGCAGAGATGTTGCATTTTACTACATCTAGTGGTAAAATGGTCCCATACCACAATTTTTGGGAGGGATTTGTGAACTGTCCTTACTGTGGCAGTCAGGAATCGAGGGTGATAGATTCTCGGAGTCTAGACGAGGGGGTGAGACGCCGAAGGAAATGTCTCGCCTGCAATGCTCGTTTCACTACTTACGAGCGTATACAGCCACATGCTATTTTCGTCATAAAGAAGGATGGACGGCGTGAGGAATTCAGCCGAGATAAGCTCTTTACAGGTATTCGCAAAGCTTGCGAAAAACGCCCCCTTCCCACAGGCGCCATTGATAAGTTTGTGGACACCATCGAAGCTGAGCTTTATAGGGTGGGCAAGAGCGAGGTCCCCAGTTCCTATATTGGTGATTTGGTCATGGAAGGATTGAAAAAACTGGACCACATTGCCTACATTCGTTTTGCCAGTGTTTATCGGGAATTTGCTGATATCGGCGCTTTAAAACAAGAGGTGGATAGCTTGGCAGTACGAAGAGAGCTACCGCCAGCAAACCAGCTACCGCTGCCCTCTTCTGAGGTGGCGAATTCCCTGGTTGGTCGCAAGAGGAGGTAAAATGCCTAAAACCCGTCGGAAAGAGAACCAAAAAACTACTCGCCCGCTAAAGCTTGGCGAGCGGGTTGGGCGAGATAAAGTGGCTCGCGCTGTTTTCGCTGCTGCCGAGTCCATGGGTATAAGTGATAGGAAATTGTTGGAAAAGTTTGTAGAGCAAGTGAGCCAGCGCTTAGAGGTAGCTCACCCATTCCCGGGCATGGAGGAATTGGTTCCTCGGCAAACCAAACAACCTATGTCTTCCTCTCAAATTCGGGCAATGGTTAAAGAGATTCTAACTGCCGACGAATTTTCTCCTCAAGCCAGAAGCCAAGTCATTTCTGGAATTAAACTCAGCGATAATGCCTTAAGGGTTCTGGAAAGGAGATATTTGAAAAAGGATGAGAAGGGGAAAGTTATTGAAACGCCACAAGAGCTATTTCGCCGCGTCGCCAGACATATTGCCTCAGCCGAGCTCGTCTACAATCCCGAGGCAGATGTCTCCTTTTATGAAGACACTTTCTATCGCCTAATGGAAAACCTAGAGTTTCTACCTAACTCACCTACCTTAATGAACGCCGGCCGCGAACTGGGGCAATTATCAGCTTGCTTTGTTATACCTATTGAGGACTCTATGGAGTCTATTTTTGATGCCGTTAAATAT
>CAZWDC010000026.1:0-7811 GCA_964633085.1 uncultured Dehalococcoidales bacterium | reverse complement strand
AGATGCGAAGTATCATTATGCCTGGTTAAAACAAAGCGCCCATCTATATAATCGAAAATCGTGATTCCAGCTACATTCTGCTTGATATTCCAGAAGTGTGAGTTGTCCAGTCCCAGTAAGGCGCATATTAAGACCTTGTTCACAACCCGATGAGATACCAATACTACGCTCCCTTGATATTTGGAAAGGACATCGTCGACTACTGCGATAGCTCTTCTCCTCACATCTTCCAGGCTCTCCCCACCGGGCATTTTTACCTTGTGAGGATTATTGTGCCACTCGTTGAGGAGGGCTGGATATAGCCTCTTCACATCTTGTTCGGACAGAGATTGCCATTCCCCATAATCGAAATCTGTGAGGCCCTCGGCAATTTGTACGCCAACATTCTGGTAACGGGCAATGATATTGGCCGTGTCTAGCGCTCTCCTTAATGGGCTGGAATAAATCGCTTCTAATTCCCAATTGGCTAGATTCTTGCCCAATAGCTCTGCTTGTTTAATGCCCACTTCATTTAGATTGACATCCGTTCTACCCCGGTATATCTTCTCCACATTCCACATGGTTTCGCCGTGTCTTACGAGGATAAGTTCTGCCATAGCTCCCCACATAATTATCTAACGTCTGAGAATTTATAGCAACCTAGGAAGAAACTCCTTTGAGCCTGAATAGTTGACTTGTGCTCCTTGATTGATTAGGATTATGGGTGTAAAATGAATGTTGCAAAGGAGGCACACCATGGTAGAGATGACAATTGACAGCATCCGGGTGAGCTTGATGAATTATCAAAGGGTGGTGATTTTAAAAGAAAAGGGGACTAATCGTTACTTACCCATCTGGATTGGTCCTGCTGAGGCAGATGCTATTGCCGTAAAGCTACAAAATATCGAACTATCTCGCCCGTTGACGCATGATTTGTTGCAATCTGTGATTTCTACTTTGGGAGCTTCGGTTGACTATATTGTAGTAAGTGGACTTAAGGAAGATACTTTCTATGCCAGACTTGCCCTCAGCATTGATGGTGTTAAGATAGATATTGATTCCCGACCTAGCGATGCCTTAGCCTTGGCTGTGAGAGTTGGGGCACCAATATACGCTGAAGAGTCAGTGTTGGAAAAAGCGGGCATTATCCTTGAAGAGGAACCAAGTAAATCCGAAGGTAAAGTTGACGAACAAGAGCTGAAAGGGCTATCAGCATATAAGGATTTCATAAACACGCTTGACCTGGAAGATTTTAAGAAACGTCAATCCTGAGACCGTCAAGAGAAGCGGGCTTCTCGCCGCTTCCAGATAAAGTCTCAAGTTTAAAATCCTAACGCGAAGATTTTGCTTTCAGCTTGTTAGTCAGGACTTGCAAAGCAGTAATATATCCTCTCCAGCCCAAGCCTGTTATCTGTCCTTCAGCTACGGAGGCAATCACAGACCTGGCCCGCCATTCTTCACGGCGGTAAATATTGGACAAATGGACCTCAATTACTGGCAATTTGCTATCAGCCAGGGCGTCGAGCAGGGAAAATCCGTAGTGGGTTAGCGCACCAGGGTTAATTATTATGCCCTGGGCAGAATCGGCTTGCTCTTGAATAAAATCTATGAGCGCCCCTTCATGATTAGACTGAAATGTCACCACTTCAACATTTAAGGCCTTGCCTTCCTTCTTCAGCAAGGCATTAATTTCGTCGAGAGTCTTCTCTCCGTAAATAGACTTGTCTCTTTTGCCCAGCATATTCAAATTTGGTCCGTGGATAACTAGAATTTTCATAAGGCTACCTCCTCTTTTTGTTTTTCAGGTGCAGATATTTTTACTGTACGTTGACAAGCCACGCATTTAGCCCAATCTCCCTTGTATTGCACTAAAAGATTGCCACAGCTCGGGCAAGGCTGGGCTACCGGCTTGCGATTTACAGCGAATTGGCATTTGGGAAACTGGCTACACCCATAAAATACTTTCTTTTTCTTACTTATTTTTTTCACAAGCTCGCCACCACACTGGGGGCAAGAAACTCCGGTTTTAACTGCGTAGGACATGGTTGTTTTACAGTCAGGATAGCCGCTACAGGCGAGGAATTTACCAAAACGCCCGACCTTGATGACCATGGGACGACCGCAATTGGGACATTTGTCCTCGCTCGTCTGGGTCACGCTAACTTTCTCTAAATTCATCCAAGCTTTATCCAACATATCCTGGAAGGGGGGATAGAATTCCTGCAAAGCAGTTATCCATTCATATTTACCTTGAGCTATTTCATCTAGTTGCTCTTCCATCCGGGCTGTGAAACCAAGGTCAACGATTTTGGGGAAATGTGTAGTCAGGAGGTCGTTGACGGTCACCCCCAGTTCCGTAGGGTGGAATTTGCCATCAATTTTGTTAACATAATCTCTCTCCTGAATTGTAGACAGGATAGGAGCATAGGTACTAGGGCGTCCGATTCCTTTCTGCTCCAGTGCTTTTATCAATGTAGCCTCAGTATAGCGGGGCGGCGGCTGGGTAAAGCATTGTTCAGGAGAGGTCCCCAGGTAAATCAGCTTATCTCCAACTCTCAGTTTGGGCAAGGAAACTCCGATGAAATCGGAGCTTTCCCCTCGTTCATCTTCATCCCGCCCTGACAAGTCGGGGCTGTAGACAGCCATAAAGCCAAGAAATTTAACCACAGAGCTACTTGCTTTGAGTAGATATCCCCGATTCCATCTGGGTTGTTTATCAGTACTTCTTGCCTCTATCTCTACGTTGGTTGTGTCGTATAAAGCTGCTGCCATTTGACTGGCGACCATGCGCTTCCAGATAAGCTCGTAGAGCTTTAGCTGGTCTGAATTAAGAAAGGGCTTGATTTGCCCTGGTTCGCGGTGTATTTTGGTAGGGCGAATTGCCTCGTGAGCTTCCTGCGCCCACTTTGCTTTCCTAACAAAACTACGCGGCTTCGGTGGCAGAAATTTGGCTCCATATTTCTCCTTGATAAACTCTCTCGCTTCGCTTATGGCAGAAGCCGCCACGTGGGTAGAATCGGTGCGCATATAGGTAATAAGCCCCACCGAGCCTTCTTTGCCCAGGGGTAAGCCTTCGTAAAGCTGCTGGGCAATAGCCATAGTTCGCCCGGCGGTGAAGTGCAGCTTGTGCCAGGCTTCCTGCTGCAATGTGCTGGTGGTAAAAGGCGGGGCTGGTTGACGAGCTATTTGTTTGGTTGCCACTGCCTTTACTGTGTATCCAGCTTTTTCTAAGTCAGCGATGACCCCGTCTGCTTCATCCTTATTGCTAATATCCAGCTTGCTGCCATCGGCCAAGCCGAACACCCTGGCTTTAAAACTCGCTTCCTTTTCCTCAGGGGGCGCCAGCTCAACTTCTATAATCCAGTATTCCTGAGGGACGAAGTTTTGAATCTCCCGCTCGCGGTCAACAATCATCCTCACAGCCACCGATTGAACCCTGCCTGCGGAAAGTCCCCTCTGCACCTTTCTCCACAGGAGTGGACTCAGTTTATAGCCCACAAGCCTATCCAAGATACGCCGGGCTTGCTGGGCATTCACCAAGTTCATATCAATAGAACGAGGACTTTGGAAGGCCTCCCGAACGGCGTCCTCAGTTATTTCGTGAAAGACTACACGATGAATGGGTGTCTTATCCTTGTTCAGTTTGGCTGCTTGCACTAGATGCCAGGAAATTGCCTCTCCTTCACGGTCAGGGTCGGTAGCCAAGTAGATAGAGCTAGCCTTACTGGCCGCCTTTTTGATTTCGCCTACTATCTTTTTCTTCTCCGCGGGAACGACATACTTGGGGGTGAAACCTTTGTCTATATCTACCCCGAGGCTTGACCTAGGCAAATCGCGCACGTGCCCCAAGGATGCTTTGACACTATAGCTGCGTCCCAGAACTCTGTCTAGCGTCCTGGCTTTGGCGGGAGACTCGACGATAACTAGTTTAGTTGCCATAATTTACCTCACCTTAACTCCTTTAGCCAGAACATAATTCATGCTTCCCACTTGCCTAGCTATCCCCCTTAGCTCGAGCATTGCGAGAGTGCTGCTTACTTCCGGCATAGTCAAACCACTACGACGGCAAATTTCATCTATATGGCTGGGCTCAGAAGTCAACTGTTTCAGTATAGCGGATTCAACCGAGCTCTCAGCTCTTGAATGCTCAGCCGGGGAGAATTCCTTAATTTCTGCTTGCTGTACTACGATAGTCAGGTTTAGTTCTTGGAGAATATCTGTGTAATTGCGAACCAACTTAGCTCCTTCTTGAATGAGACGATTAGTTCCCTGGCTGGCCGGAGAAAGGATGCTGCCGGGAATAGCAAAGACCTCTCGATTCTGTTCCAGTGCCTGATGGGCGGTAATCAAAGCCCCGCTCCTTTCTCCAGCTTCCACCACTAACACCCCCAGGCTCAAGCCACTCATAATGCGATTGCGGAGTGGGAAGTTCTCAGCCTTAGGCTTGACGCCTAAGGGATATTCACTGACCAGAGCGCCATGCTCCATAATCGCTTGAGCCAGTTTGGCATTTTCTCCAGGATAGACGATATCCAGACCGGAGCCAAACACAGCTACGGTTTTGCCCCCGGCATCCAGAGCTGCCCGATGAGCCACAGAGTCAATCCCTCGGGCTAGTCCACTGACAATAGTGATTTTACTTCGGGCTAGATCAGCCACAATCTCTTCAGTCACCTGTCTCCCGTAGATGGTGGGGCGACGGGTGCCCACTATAGCCAAACAAGGCTCATCCTCGGCTGCGAAATTACCCCTCACATAAAGCACCGGGGGATAATCATAAATTTCTTTTAATCTCGAAGGATAAAGAGGATCGTCACAGGTAAGCACCTTTACTTTGTAGCGTTCCAACTTTTCCATCTCGGCATCCAAGGAGATTCTGGGGCGGAGGGTCACCAAGGCATCTATGCTCCGTGAATCCAGTCCGGCCTGCTTTAACTTGCCTTCGGGAGCTTTCCAAGCCCTCTGTAAGCCGCCAAAGTATTCCTTTAGTTGAGAAAGCCGCACCCGACCAATCCCGGGTATCCCGGAGAAACCCACCCAATATTTCAATTCGTCAGCATTTACCATATGAAGCCTTGCTGGATTTTAGCATAACTCACCTGACAAAAGAGAACTATTGACACCATGCTGTAGCTATGCTAGGCTAAACAAAATGAGACTCGCTTGATGGAGGATTGTCTAGGTATCATCCTGACCACGAATGAAACGAAGGTAAAGTATTCTCAAGTCTGCGGTCGTCCAAGGCAATCTCAAAACGATAATGAGGATTATTAAACGAACCTGATGGGAAAAGGAGGTGAAAAGTGCCGTCCACAGAAAACCCTTTACCAGTTGAGATAGTTGATATTAGCCTCGGTACGATGGTGTTAATTTTAGGGATTTTTTTCGTCATCGTAGGCATAATAATAACTGGTGTAGTGTACCGAGAATCGCGTGAGTGGCGAAAACTGGTGCTGCCAATGTTTGACAGAGACTCCAGCGAGACAGCGCCGGGATCATCTAACGAATCAGGCAGTTTGACGCCTCGCATGGCAGCCTTTGGTAAGGAAGCATTTAGTCGGCTGTTTTCTCATCTAGACGTCGCTGGCCTGCTCGGCGGCGCTGCTACTGTCATCCTAGGCATACTTGTAGTCCTAATAGGACTTAATATCGGACAGTAGGCTAATGCCACCGATGGGAGTTTTTAACACAGTGCTATTTGGCTAAGTCTTCGCTTCCAAGGATGCCGCTAGCTTGCTAGGCGGCGCTACCATCCTCAGGAGCATACTTATATTGTCTATAGGACTTGCTCTCAGCGGTTAGCCCTTTCCTTAGTATCCGTCTGACGCCCTCGATAGGCCACCATGACCAAATGCCATAAATTACGGTGGCGATGAAACGGGCTATCAACCTGAGGATGAAGAGCCCAAATTGTATAATCCAGAGTATTGGCGGGTTATACAGAAGCCAAGCTAGAGGTCGAGCGATTAACCGTGTAATGACAAAGACGGCAATTGCTATGCTCCTCAATGGTGGGTTGTACAAAAGCCAAGCTATTGCCTTGGCAACGCCCCTGAGGTAAAACAGGAAAGCTGCTACTAGCCAGCGTAGAGGAGGATGGTAGAAAAACCAGGTTACGCCTAGAGGAATCCCCAGCAGTATTCTCCAGACCAAAGCCACACTACGAAACCAAAGGTCCCAGAAGAGGTTTCTCGTGGTAGGCCAGGTGTAGTGCCACAACCTCACCAGCCACACTACTATGCCCAGTAAGAGCAGGAAGACAAAGATTACCCCAAAGGGTATGATTATGGCTAGTGGCGGAATGGAGACACCTGCTCGACTGAGAGCATAATACAGGCCAAAACCCACCGCCCCCAGCACAATGGCAAGAAAAATGAGGTTTTTGAGTTGAGCTGACCATCTCCCCATCCGCACCAGCCAGGGGTAGATGATACGCCATGCGTAAAGCAAAAATGCCAGAAGCGCCACCACAGCTATGATAATTAGTGCCGCAGTTATCGATAGCAGCCCGATACCTAGCCCAACACCTACGAAGAGAATGATCAGTGCTAACAAGAGGACGGCAAAACAAGTCATTTCAGCCTATTCTCCTTAGTGCACCGGGAAAAATTGGCTTTTCTCTTTTTCATCGTGCTCGGCATATACTTTACTATAAACTCATGAGAACAGAAATAGCATGAAACCTACAAAGGCACTCATGTATAAACTCATGTATACACTCATGGTTGTGAAAAAAAACATAAAATAAGCCATCAAACTACCCATAAACATAGCCGCGGCTACGAAAAACCCGGTGGCTGCGAAGACTGCAAAACAGCCTATCATATCGCCCCAGTATCTAGCTTAATAAACCTTCCCCGCTGCAAGCCTTGTTGCAGAACCGGGAGAAAATTTTAATCGGTTGAGCTTATTCCGCTACCTTGAACTTTGTTTCTCGATAGGCCACGACCATGAGAACAAGCAGCACTACCACTCCCACTACTACCCATACCCAGGTGGGAATCGGGGATACCGTGAACTTGATAGAATCCGACCAGGCGCTTTCGTTGCCATAATTATCTACTACCTTAACCCGCCAGTAATAAGTCCCCCTAGGCAAAGCCTCTTCCTTAAGTAGCGTATAGGTCAATTCTTCGATACCCGACTTGGACCGGACGGCCGAACCGCCAGCAGTTTCGCTTATCTCCAGGGTATACGTGTAAGTAAAGTCGCTGCTGCCCGTTATCCCTTGCCAGTGGAAAGTTACCCTCCCCGACCTTATTGTGCTGTCATCGGGGGAGACAGGCAATGGAGTTGGTAGGACTTTCTTTTTTACCGTGAAGTCAGCTGAGGCAGTAGCCCCGCCATCATCAGTCACCTTCACCGTCTGTTTGCCCACAGTAACTCCTTTGGGCACTCGGAAACTGATGACCAAATTGCCATTGGACTGGGTCGAGATATTGCCGGCAGCAACCCCACCAACAGTCACCGTCAATTTCTTATTACCGCTAAACCCGCTGCCAGTAAGGCTAACAGAGTCGCCGGGAGCTCCCTCAGTCGAGCTAATTCCTTCTATTTTAGCTTTGACGGTGAGGTTATTCGTCACCGGTGCAGTGATGTCACCACGAGCCGAAACAGGATTTCCGCCATAGGTGCTGGGCGGCAGGACAAAGGAGGTTTCCCAACTACCATTTATACTAGCAGTGGGAACCGTTGCCACAACCTGACCACCGAAGGTAACCTTGATGCCTGTTTCCCCGGGTCTGAAACCACCGCCAGCAACGGTAATCGTATCACCGACATAAGCAGGATTCGGCTCAACCAGTATTCCAGCGCCCACGGTGAACATAATA
>CAZWDC010000025.1:0-7225 GCA_964633085.1 uncultured Dehalococcoidales bacterium | reverse complement strand
CCCTCATACCAGTCTTATAATTCTCAGGAATCTTCCAGCGGTAATCATCTACTTTGATAAGCTGCCCTTGCCATCGTGTCATATCTTCAAGCTCCTCACTAAATATCAAATATCACTCGCGCTTTGTATCCACCTGTCTTTTTCTCTAATGTTAACATATGATATGTAGCTGCCTTTACCCCTATCTTTATCTTATGTTTCGTGGGGTCAAAACTTTCTCCATAACATGTAGCCCGTAGTAAGTTTTCGCTTAAGCTGTCAATATCAAAGCGGCAGAATAAGATGTGTTCAGCATCAAAGACATAGATGAGTTCATTGAGCCAGTTTACAAGCAAACTGTCTCTGTCTTCGCTGCTCACTTTCAAATTGCGCTGCAATTTCTCTTCAATACTCCCAGGCTCAATGATTAAGCTAAACAAAGCCAGAGCAGCATTAGAGAAGAGCTCTTCAAGATTTGCACCGTAGGCGACAATGCCCACATCAGCAGTATGGTCAATTATCTCAAAAGCCTTTTTCATTTTCGGTAATATCCATTATACAAAAATAGCAGGGACACCACCATTTACACTTCCCCTTTTGCACTTTAGTCAAGCCGCTGCTACAATCAATACGATAAGACCAAATAAAAAGTTACTTATGAGTTGCTCAATTTGGCAAATTATCAGTCAATGTGTATTATTAAGGTGGTAACCAGCAAACTTGACTTTCGTGTCTACAAGTTATATGGTTCTGGCGCGATTCAAGAAGGAAATAGTAAAGGCAAAGTGAATCTCCAGCGAGCTGCCCATTATTTGTCTGAAAGAGGTAGATAATAATGTCTCCTCGCCGCTATATGGAGTATGCTTTATCTTTGGCAAGGCTAGCCTTGGGATACACCAGTCCTAATCCAGCCGTAGGGGCAGTAATTGTTAAAGACGGATATCCTGTGGGCATGGGATATACACAGCCTGCTGGTTCAGAGCATGCTGAGGTTATAGCACTTCGTCAAGCTGGTGATAAGGCAAAAGGTGCTACTATGTATGTCACCCTAGAGCCCTGTTGCCATTTTGGACGTACCCCACCCTGCACTCAAGCCATAATTGATGCTGGCATTGCAGAGGTTCACATAGCCTTGCTCGATCCCAATCCAGTGGTTTCAGGGCAGGGGGTAAGCCGGCTAAATGAAAGGGGTATCAAGACTCATATAGGTATATGTCAGCAAGAAGCTTATGAAATAAACGAAGCTTATATTAAGCACATTACTACAGGTTTACCATTCGTCGTAGCCAAATTCGCTATGAGCCTTGATGGCAAGATTGCTACCAGAACCGGCGACTCTAAATGGATAACCAAAGAAGAAGCAAGGAGGTATGTGCATGTTTTGCGTCATACTGTTGACGCTATAATGGTAGGAGCGAATACCGTGATTTTTGATAACCCCCATCTCACTGCCAGGGGTTGCGGAGGCAAAGGAGGGATAAGAAAAGCACAGCCAGTGCGCCTGGTTGTGGATAGTAAAGGAAGAGTACCATTGAGCGCCCACATTTTTGAGCCACCGGGTGAGGTTTTACTCGCTGTAGCAGCACCTTTTGACTCAGCGAAAAGGAAAAAATTTGTGGAGGCGGGTGTGGAAGTACTGGAACTACCGGCCAAGGAAGGTTTGGTGGATATCTTAGAGTTATTGAAGTTGCTGGGGAAACGAGGGATTGTCACTGTCCTTGTGGAAGGAGGTGGTAAGCTTCTAGGTTCACTTTTTGACCACCAATTAGTAGATAAAGTATTGGCGTTCATTTCTCCAATTATCATCGGCGGCTGCGAGGCTGTTAGTGTAGGAGGGAATGGCGTTGACAATGTGGCTAAGGCTTTGCGTCTTAGTCGAGTTGATGTTAAGAGTTTCGGCGATGATATATTAGTTAGTGGATACGTAGAGAAACGATTGTCACAAAAGGCGTAGGTTTTCAGATGTAGGCATGTTCACAGGAATAGTTGAGGAGATGGGCATAGTTAGAGAAGCCCCGATTTATCAGGGAGGGCGCTTAACCTTTGAAGCCCACAGAGTGCTTGAAGGAACAAAAGTGGGCGACAGTATGGCTGTTAATGGTGTTTGCTTAACTGTTGTCTCTTTGGAAAATCACAGCTTCAGTGTTGATGTTATGCCTGAAACGTTGCGTCGCACTAATCTCGGTAGACTTCATTACAATGATCAGGTAAATTTGGAAAGGGCGCTAGTCTTCGGGGGACGTCTTGGTGGTCATCTAATATCGGGTCATGTTGATGATACGGGAGAGGTAATGGATGTGACTAGAGAAGAAACCGCGCATATCATGAGGATTTCAGCACCTGCTAGGCTGATGCCCTACATGGTAGACAAAGGCTTTATCGCTGTTGATGGTGTTAGTCTCACCATTGTAGATTTGGATGATTCCTCTTTCACGGTGTCTCTAGTGGCTTACACTATGGAACACACTACTTTAGGGAAGAGGAGACCTGGAGACGTGGTCAATTTAGAGGTAGACATGTTAGCTAAATATGTGGAAAGTATCAGGGAGCATAAAAGAAAGATTTTAGATTTCAGGTTTCTTAAAGAGTATGGATTTGTAGGGGGCAGAGATGCTATCTAGCATTCCGGAAGCAATTGAAGATATACGGGCAGGCAAATTCATCATTATTGTCGATGACCAGTCGCGTGAAAACGAAGGCGATCTAGCCATAGCTGCCGAGAAGATTACCCCCGAGGCTATAAACTTTATGGCCAAACATGGTCGAGGGTTGATTTGTCTTGCTATTATTGGCCAAAGGCTCGACGAATTACAAATACCACTGATGGTTACCAATAACACTTCACGTTATTCTACTGCTTTTACAGTTTCTATTGAAGCAAGGAATAAAGTTAGCACTGGCATCTCTGCCTTTGACCGCGCCCAGACCATAAAAACGGTGCTTGACCCCAATACCAAGCCAGAGGATTTGGCTCGACCTGGGCATGTATTTCCTATTCGAGCCCGAGAAGGTGGCGTTTTGGTACGAGCCGGGCACACTGAAGCTATTGTCGATTTGGCTAGATTAGCTGGACTTTATCCTGCGGGCGTCATCTGCGAAATTATGGATGAGGATGGCACGATGGCGCGCTTGCCTCAACTCGAGGCTATGGCTTCTAAGTTTGACCTGAAGATAGTAAGCATCGCTGATTTGATTGCCTACCGCCTTCGCCATGAAAAACTGGTGCAAAGAGTAACTGAGGCTAAGTTGCCTACGGCATACGGCGAATTTACAGCTATAGCTTATAAAAGTATGGTTGATGCAGCTGAACATGTTGCTCTTGTTATGGGCGACATATCAGATGATGAGCCAGTACTGGTACGTGTCCATAGTGAATGCCTGACGGGAGATGTTTTTGGTAGTTTAAGATGCGACTGCGGTGCTCAGATTGAGATGGCTTTGCAAAGCATAGCCAAAGAAGGTCGGGGCGTCTTCCTTTATATGAGACAAGAGGGTAGGGGAATCGGATTTCACAACAAACTCCGTGCCTATGCCCTTCAAGACAAAGGAATGGATACTGTGGAGGCTAATATAGCTTTAGGTTTTGCTCCAGATTTGAGAGATTATGGGGTGGGCGCTCAAATTTTGGCTGACCTGGGCTTGCATAATATTCGGCTACTTACCAATAACCCCAAGAAAGTAGTAGGGCTAGAGAGCTACGGTATTAAGATAGTTGAGACCGTTCCCTTGATAGCTCCGCCTACCCCTTATAACATCCACTATTTAGAAACCAAACAAAAGAAGTTAGGACACATTCTAGGTATAGAGGAGGTCAAGTAATGGCTAAGCATTATGAAGGTATTCTGATAGGAAAGGGGCTTAAGTTCGCCGTGGTTGTTTCTCGTTTCAATGAGTTAATAACCACAAAGCTGCTTGAAGGAGCGAAGGATGCTTTATTGCGCCATGGTGTGGCTGAGGCGGACATTGATATTGTCTGGACTCCGGGATGTCTGGAGATCCCACTTATAAGCAAAACATTAGCGCAGAGTAAAAAATATGACGCCATAGTGTGCCTGGGCGCGGTAATCCGTGGTGGCACCCCTCATGCTGAGTATGTTGCCTCTGAGGTGAGCAGAGGAATCGGCCGAGTAAGCCTAGATACTGGCCTACCAGTAATACAGGGCATAATAACAGCTGATACCTTAGAGCAGGCTATTCAGAGAGCAGGGGCTAAAGAAGGTAACAGAGGATTTGCTGCTGCAGTAAGCGCTATTGAGATGGCAAATCTGCTTAAGGCTATTCAGTGACTTTGTAGACTTTATCACCTCGCCTTACTCGGTCAGGGACTTTTATGCCCACAAGGTCACCGGGTTTACCTTCGGTGATGTTAACACGCTCAATCTGCATAGATTCTACAGTCAGCGTCATATCTGTTGTGCTGCCCTTGATGTGGATTCGATCGCCTATTCTCAAAGTGCCGGTTAGCTCTACGCCGGCTACCACAGGCTTAGCAAAAAAGTCTGTTACCTTCCCGATTTCT
Source organism: uncultured Dehalococcoidales bacterium (assembly GCA_964633085.1). Taxonomy (GTDB): domain Bacteria; phylum Chloroflexota; class Dehalococcoidia; order GIF9; family AB-539-J10; genus RBG-13-51-36. The sequence goes on along the minus strand of CAZWDC010000025.1, from coordinate 2,727 downwards.
ATTTCACCCATTTTCAAATACCCCCTTTTACATAAGAATATACGCGCTTTTCGACCAAAAATCAACAAGGCGGGTTTAAATGGTTACTGTCAAGGTTTAGCAGGGTGAGATTCTGGATGGATGGCATGGACTATGCCTTCGATACGACTGCCAGTTAGCGCTCGTAATATCTGGACCCACTGGCGGTTTGAGCGTGAACCGTGAGGAGCCGGCAGCCTTGCCCCAAGCCAGGCGCCCCACGCCCAGCTCCATAGTTTTCACCATCTGACCTGTGGGGTGTGCCGGCTGGGGTAGGTGCAGGCTTAGCAGTAGAGATTTTCTGTTTGCTATCAAGCTTGTCTGAGTGGCTCAGGCTTCTTAGCCTTGCCATCCTGTTAGCGCCCTCCTTTGTCCAGCTCATCCCCCTGTTAGTCATCCTGTGGGCAAATAGGTTGTGTGCATTGCCTTTCACAGCTCCTAGCCCTCTCAGGCCTTCAGTGGCAATCTCAACACGGTAGTCCGGCAAGCCATAATAGTTATCCATAGAGTAACCCCTGAGCCGTATGAGGGCGAAGTCACTCTTGAGAGTGAAGGGAAGACAGTGCCTTATGTTTTCTTGGAAGCCAACGGCATTAACGTTTCCCTGCAGAGGGAGAAAGAAAGGAAAAAATAGAGATTAAAGAAGGCATTGCCTGCGCAGGCTGTGAGGAGAGAGGCAACAAGTGCTATAAGCTTAAGGGCAAGTCAGTCTACGCTGGAATTATGGGTGGTAAGAGATTGTGGGAATGGTTGTCACTAACCGTGGCTAAACAGTTAAATATCGTCTGAGCTGGTCTGCAAGCCAGACTGCAGACAAACTGGAAGATATCTCGCTCCTAATTCTCCGGGTGTTTCTTGATTTTCTTCCGCAATTTCTATACGTTTTGCGTGGAGAGACCTTCTTAATTCGGAAATTAGCTTGTATTTAGCCGAGCCATCCAGATTTTGCGGGGTCTCTCACCCTATATCAGCTTCGCCTACCAAAAATTCACAGCAACATATATAAGTATTGTCAGAGGGAAGGTTTTGAATTCACAAAGTCGTGACCAAACAAGAAGAATGACAATTCCTATATTGAGGAGAAGAACTGAACACACGTGAGGAAGGTGTTTAGCTATCTCAGATATGACACCTATGAGAAACTGGCCATAATGAATGACCTCTACCGTAACGAATTGAGGCTGTACAAGAACTTTTTCCAGCCGGTGATGAAGTTAGAAGCATATAGATGGCAAATTAGTCCAGCTGTACAAGGCCTACGAGAGAAAAAAGAATACTCAAGACGCTGATCCTTACAAAAAGTTAGTACCTCTTACGGTTAGAAATTATATGATTCAACGATCCCTTGTGGGTTAAAAATACTCAAATGATCTGATACGCAAGATTTTCTTGACTTTAGGCTACCATGCTTGTATATTTTGTGGCAACTTTTCATAAGAGGCACAGAAAATGCCTTATTCTAAATTTAAGGAGTTGGAACGCGCTTACGGATTTGATGAAGTTTCACTTGTCCCTGGTGATGTAACTGTTAATCCCGACCAAACCAACATAGATTTCACAGTAGGAAAATACACTTTTTCTATCCCAATCCTAGCCTCAGCTATGGATGCTATTGTTGACCCGGCCTTTGCCATCAAATTCAACAAGCTTGGCGGGCTAGCTGTCCTTAATCTAGAAGGTGTACAGACGAGGTACGAGAATCCCGATGAGGTCTTAGCTCAGATTGCTCAAACGCCTGACAAAGAGGTCACTTCCTTCCTTCAGAAGATCTACTCTGAGCCCATCAAGGAAAAGCTTGTTAGCCAACGCATTGAAGAAATCAAGAAGGCTGGAGCTATTTGTGCTGTGTCTGTAACTCCAGCTAACACCAAACGGTTGGCTCCCATAGCCAAGGATGCTGGGATGGACATACTTGTGGTGCAATCGACAGTGACCACAGCCAGGCACATCTCCAAGAGCTATCGGGGGCTTATTCTGCCTGAACTCTGCCAGCAATTATCCTTGCCTATTATAGTGGGCAACTGTTGCAGCTATAGTGCGGCGTTAGAGCTAATGAGAACAGGGATCGATGGCATCCTGGTCGGAGTGGGACCTGGGGCTGCCTGTACCACCCGGGAAGTCATCGGTGTAGGAGTTCCACAAGTAACCGCTACCCTGCATTGTGCCGCTGCTCGGGAGGCATATTTCAAAGAAAGTGGTAAATACGTAGCTGTGATAACAGATGGAGGCATCCGCACAGGTGGCGATTTGTGCAAAGCATTCGCTGCTGGCGCTGATGCTGTCATGATTGGCTCACCTTTAGCTCAAGCAAAGGAAGCGCCGGGAAGAGGCTATCACTGGGGCATGTCTCATTCCCATCCTGCCTTGCCACGAGGGACGCGTGTCAGAGTTGGCACTGTTGCCTCATTGGAGCAGATTCTCTTCGGTCCTACTTCCGTCACCAATGGCACTCAAAACTTAGTTGGCGCTCTACGCACTGGTATGGGAGTATGTAGCGCTCGAAGCATTAAGGAAATGCACAAAGTTAAGATGGTTGTTGCTCCGTCTATAAAAACTGAAGGGAAATACTTTCAGGCAATTCAGAATGTCCCTTGATTTTATAGAAACGCAGAGAGGCAGAACCTAACTCCAAAGCCAACTAGGATCAAAGCACAAATGCTAAAAACAATCTTCTGCACTCTTTGTGTCCACCATCGCTTTGACTCGAAT
>CAZWDC010000024.1:0-4354 GCA_964633085.1 uncultured Dehalococcoidales bacterium | reverse complement strand
GTGATTACTATAGTCCTTCTTGACAGCTTCCCAATTTATGGTGATAATGGATTTATGGAGTTTGTTATTTGTCGCCCTGAGCGTAGCGAAGGGTCTCCAGGCTCTGTACAGAGTATGGTGAAGAGGAGATTCTTCGGTTGCTCCGATTTCATCGGAGCTTCCTCAGAATGGCAGAAAGTGAAGGGCTCAGAGTGACAGGTAAAATTGCGTCGGGATTTATGTTTTTGACTACATAAGGGTGATGTTATGCATATCAATGTTTTAATTCCCTTAATTGCTACGATTGCCTATATACCTTTATTTGTTGTCTTGCTGTCTAACAGGCCATGGCAACGAAGGCACAGGTTTTTCCTCCTATTCTTAATTCCGGCTATGTTGTGGAGTTTAAGCATCGTCCTCTTCCGGAGCGATTTTCTGATGCCATACAAGCTCCTCCTATCTAAAATCGGCATCTGCCTTGTCATCTGGACGCTAGTTCAACTTCATTATTTTATCTATCCTTTCTACCAGTCTGAACGCATCAAGATACCATGGACTTATATCTTCCTGATAGCCACCATTGTTCTGGCAGCATTGGGACTCATCCCCCGGAGCATTGAAGTCACCGCCGGCGGCATCAGCGTTAAATATGGTCCCTGGCTTATTGCTATAGGTTTAGTTTTTGTTGTTACCATAGGTATCAAGGATATATATTCCTTGGTACAAAAGTACAGGCTTTCACCCAACCCAGCGGAGCGTAATCATATTGTTTATTTATTGGTTGCTATTGCTATCCTAATGGTGTTCTTATTTAGCTCCTTTGGTCGCTGGGCGGATAAATATGCTGTACCCCATATTGGCAACTTGGTCGTTGCCTGTATCTTGACCTACGCCGTTGTGACCCACCGTCTGGTGGATATCAGGGTTGTATTCCGTCAGGCCCTTATGTACATAGTCCTCTATGGCGGTAGTGCTAGCATGGTGTTACTGTTTTTCTGGCTCGCTCAGCGGTTCATCGGCTTTGAGCTCGACTTTATCTCTTTAGCGGTAGCCATAGGTCTGGGAATTCCCGCTATTCTGCTTTTTGGTCACAAGGTGCGTGATGCCTGGCAAAAGAAGGTGGAAAGGGCTTTCATCGGGGAAAGATATACCTATCGCAGACAGTTATCTCAGTTTATCGCCAGGATACATGATGTTCCTACTCTGGAGCAGTTGGGCAGCGAATTTATATCACTACTTGCTCAATCTCTGGACTGTCGGAGAGCCTGTCTGCTTTTGCCTGAGGCTGGAAACGGAAGTATTATCGCCCGATTTGTCTACCCTCCTGTGGAAGATAACCCTATGGGGGGGCTGAAATTAAAGCAGGATAGTCCGGTTGTGGCCTGGCTAAAGCGCGAAAGCACCATATTATCGGCAAGAAATCTGGATATCTTTCCTGAATTCCAATCTGTCTGGCAGGAGGAGAGGGAAGAAATCCAATTGGCAAGCGTGGAAATGTTCGTCCCGTTAACGAACAGTGGGAAGCTTGTAGGTGTTCTGGCGATAAGTGACCGACGAGATGGGAAGTTTTACGCCGTTGAGGACATTGATTTATTGGAGTCTATCACTCCCCGGGTGGCAGCGAGCATGGAAAAAGAGTATTTCCATGAGCGATTGAAGGAAGAAGACCAAGAAGTAACCCTGATCAACCATCTAACCGCAATCATAACTTCCAGCATGAGCATTCAGGAGATATTTGAAGCTTTCGCTGAGGAACTGAAGAAAGTGGTGGATATTGATTGGGCAACAATAGCTTTAATTGATGGAACTGAGCTTTATTTTCTGGCTCTATCCAGCACCATAGGTTCTGCCTGGCAGACAGGGGAAAGGATACCACTGGAAGGGACGGCCACGGAGTTAGCGTGCCGGGAGAGGCAGGCTGTATATGAACCTGATTTGAAACGACACCACAGATTCTGGACCTGGGAGAGTCATTTAAAGCTAGGGGTTCGTTCTGTTGTTTACTTGCCCTTGAGTGTCACGGACCGCAGTATTGGCAGCCTGATTCTAGCCAGTCGCAAGCCTAATGCTTATAGTCCGCGGCACATAAAGCTTCTAGAGAAGGTAGCTTTGCAGATTGCTGCGCCGATTGAGAATGCTCAACTGTATGCCCGATTGGAACAAAGGTCTCGTATGGATGGGCTTACCGGGCTATTTAATCGACGTCATTTTGAAGAGCGGCTCAAGGAGGAGGTTTCCCGACATTCTCGTTACGGCGACGTGTTCTCTATATTCATGCTTGACCTGGATAACTTCAAGACCTATAACGATACATATGGGCATCCTGCTGGGGACATCCTTCTGGGGCAGATAGGAAGAATTATCAAAAGCTCTGTCAGGAGTGTTGACCAGGCTTTTCGCTATGGCGGCGACGAATTTGTGGTCGTTTTGCCGCAGACAGCCACGGACGATGCCTATGTTGTAGCTGAGCGGGTTCGGGAGCAGATTGCTGAGGAGATGAAGAAGAGGGCAGTTGCTGTGACTTGCAGCATTGGTTTGGCTAGCTATCCTACAGACGGAGCGGTAGCTGATGAACTTGTGGACGCGGCTGATAATGCTCTTTATCATGCTAAGCGGACTGGAGGTAATAGAATCTTCTTTTCCTCCAAGATTCTGCCTAAGCCGCCGGACGATAGAGAGATTCATGCCAAACGTAATGGTTTGAGTGCCGTCTATGACTTGGTCTCGGCAATAGAGGCTAGAGACCCTTATATCCATGGTCATTCCAGGAGAGTTAACACTTATGCCGTGGCTTTAGCGGAAGCGATTGGGCTATCGCCTGAGGAAGTATCTAAGGTGAGCACTGCTGCATTGCTTCACGACATTGGCAAGATTGGCATTCCCGATGTAGTGCTTAACAAAAAGGGGAAGCTCAGTGGAGAAAATTGGGAAGCGATTAAGGCTCATCCTAGGTTAGGGGCAAATATCGTCGGTAACATACCCTATTTAGTTCCTTGTGTAAGTGGCATTCTACATCATCATGAAAGGTGGGATGGTGGTGGTTATCCGGAAGGGCTGAAAGGCGAAGAGATTCCCTTGGAAGCTCGCATCCTCGCCATAGCTGATAGCTTTGAGGCTATGACTTCCGCCCGTCCTTACCGTCCTGCCTTGTCCATTGAGCAGGTGGCAGAAGATCTCAAGAAAGGTGCCGGGGTTCAGTTTGACCCTAAGTTGGTGGGGGTCTTCATCGGCCTTATCGAGGCTGGACTTTCTGGGAAGGCGAAGATAAGCCAAGACTCATCCCCTGAGCGAACGGGTCAGTAGCACTTGATAGACGTAGCCGCGCGTCTTTAGACAGGCAGGGCGAGGCTTTCATTTTGGAAGTCCTGGGATTCAACACTTCTTTACCAGAACGCATATATTATGTGAGAAATTCCTTATCGGGAAATGGTAGGACTTCTCCGGTGACATAGCAACGATTTCCCAGCCAGTTTTGATTAATAGCTTTCTTAGCTCGCCATAAGAAAAAAGGTAGTAGTAGCGGTAAATTGTTTTCTCTTTCAGCCTCCAGGGGACCTGTTGCTCTTTGGATTTGAACCAGAATCGTGGTTGTCCGTGGTTCCATGCGGTTAAAAAAGCCTCGCCCTGGGGCCTTAATACCCGCTTTAATTCTACGAATGCCTTTTCCCTTTCCTCTCTGCCTTTGATGTGGTGGTAAGTGGCTACGGATATTGCCCAATCGAAGGTATTATCGGGGAAGGGCAAGAACAGAGCATCAGAGGCCATTAAGTTGACATAAAGCTTAAACTTGGCAGAATATCTCAGTGCTTGCTTGAGCATGGCCGGGGAGGAATCTACCCCCCAGAGTTCAAAGCCCTGGCTGAAAGGTAAGAAGTCCGGTCCGTGAGCGCACCCCACATTTAGCAGTCTTCCGCTTTGCCATCTCGCTGCCAGCTCTTCTAGTTCTTCTTTTAATAAAGGCCAATGCCTGACCTGATACCAGCTTTCTGCTATTTGGTCGAAGACTTCTCTATTTGTGGCCATAGATGCACTCTGCTAAACTTTAGCATATTACAGTGAAATGCTCATGGTCGGTGGTCTCTTGTTGTCATTCTGAAGGAGCGAAGTGGAATGAAGAAAGCATCTCGAACTATCTCTGGAGTGACCCCGGTGGCGGTTATGGCCAAGCCATTTCCTTGCCCCGGCAAGTGTGTTTATTGCCCCAGTTCTCCTGAGGCGCCCAAGAGCTATACTGTGGAGTCTCCGGCGGTGCTGCGGGCTCGAAGCTGTGGCTTTGATGCCAAAAAGCAGGTGGAGGTCAGGCTCAAGACACTGGCTGAAATGGGACACGCCCAGGATAAAGTAGAGCTTATCGTCATGGGGGGCACTTTTCTAT
>CAZWDC010000023.1:0-3103 GCA_964633085.1 uncultured Dehalococcoidales bacterium | reverse complement strand
CCGGGAATCAGCAAAGCCTAAGCGATAAACCACGTTATCCAGCCTCCTTTCCAGCAAGGTAAGAAGGGTTTCACCGGTGGCACCCGGGCTTTTCTTAGCCTCGTCAAAAAAACGGCGAAATTGCCTTTCTAAAACACCATAGCTAAACCGCACTTTTTGTTTTTCTTGCAATTGGACTCCACGGTCAGATAGCCGGCTGCGCCCTCGAGTCAAGGAATGTTCCCCAGGTGGGCTGTTTCTCTTCTCCAAAGCGCATTTAGGTGTAGAACATCTCTCGCCTTTGAGCATTAGCTTTTCTCCAAAGCGGCGGCACAACCGGCAAACCGGACCAGTATAGCGAGCCATGTTATACCCTCCTCCGACCTGGTGGGCGACAGCCATCATGTGGAATAGGAGTCACATCTCTGATAGCTGTAACAGTGATCCCTGCAGCTTGCAAGGCGCGAATAGCTGCTTCACGTCCGCTGCCGGGCCCCTTAATATAAACCTCAGCCCGGCGCAAGCCATCATTCATCGCTTTGTGGGCCGTCTCTCTAGCAGCTAGTTGAGCGGCGTAAGGCGTTCCTTTTCGGGAACCCTTAAACCCGACAGTGCCAGAGCTTCCCCATGCAATAACATTACCTTGCATATCGGTAATGGTAACAATAGTGTTATTAAATGTGGATTGAATATAGACCCTGCCTTCGCTGACCTTTTTATGAACCTTTTTCCTCTTAGCCATTTGACAAACAAGCTCCTTACTTCTTAGCTAAGCCACGCTTCTGACCCCTACCTGCCACTGTCTTCCTTGGCCCTCTTTTGGTTCTAGCATTTGTGCGTGTTCTCTGCCCGTGAACTGGCAACTTCATACGATGCCTTATACCTCGATAGCAGCCAATTTCAATAAGCCTCCTTATATTAGATTGGATCTCTCTCCTAAGATCACCCTCCACCTTGTAGTTCTTGTCAATAATATCTCGAATCTGACCAACCTGTTCCTCATTGAGTTCCTTCACTCTGAGACTAGGGTCGACACCAGCGGTAGCCAAAATGTGCTTGCTTGATGTCGGGCCAATGCCATAAATGCGCTGCAAAGCTACCCAAATAGGTTTATCTTTAGGGAGGTCTACCCCAGCAATGCGTGCCATTACTTATCACCCCTGCCTCTGTTTATGTTTGGGATTTTCACAAATAACTCTAACCACACCCTTCCGCCTGATAACCTTGCATTTTCTGCATATCGGTTTGACTGAAGCTCTTACTTTCATTTCTTCTAATCACCATGCAAACAAACGTCGTTATAATAAACTTTCCTAGTCAAGCTGTCAAACTACTTAAGCCGATAGGTAACTCTACCCCGGCTTAAATCATAAGGGGAAAGTTCCACCAAAACTCTATCGCCCGGCAAAATCTTGATATAGTGCTTTCTCAATTTGCCCGAGATATGAGCCAACACCAGATGTCCATTGGCCAACTCCACGCGAAACATGGTATTAGGTAACACTGCAACCACTTTGCCTTCGACCTCTATCCTCTCCTTCTTAGCCATTTCCACGTAGTGCTAAACCAGTATGTCAGCCTCGCCATCAGTTATGGCAATGGTATGTTCAAAGTGTGCCGAAAGGCTTCCGTCGGCTGTGAGCACAGTCCATCCATTAGCCGCTAATTTAGTGCGCCAATCTCCAGCGTTAACCATAGGCTCAATAGCCAGAGTCATGCCCTTACGAAGCAAGAAGCTTTTTCCAGCTACAAAATTAGGTATTTGGGGCTCTTCGTGCAAGTCTCGACCTACCCCGTGTCCAGTATATTCTCTAACTACCGAAAATCCTCTCGATTCAACATAATTTTGAATAGCAGATGAGATATCGTCTATCCGCGCTCCGTTTCTGGCTTGGGCAATGCCAGCCTTCAAACTACCTTCCGTGACGGCGATAAGGTTCTCGGCTTCCTTACTTATCCGCCCAACACCAATAGTTATGGCAGCATCAGTATGAAAACCATTAAGTTTTGCACCGACATCCAACGAAACGATGTCTCCTTCTTGTAATATTCGTTCGCCAGGGATGCCGTGAACGACCTCATCATTTACCGAAACACAGAGATTTGCCGGGAAGCCACGATAGTTCTTAAAAGAAGGTATTACCCCCCTTTTTTTTTGATTCTTCAGCCATGATTATGTCCAGCTGACCAGTCTGAATACCTGGTCTTATTTCCATCCTTAGTTTATCTAAAATGGCGGCAAGGATTTTACCACACTTCCGCATAATAGCTATTTCTTCATTAGATTTTATAATTACCATTTTATTTTGTCTGTGCTCAGCCTGATATCATTCTGTGGAGTCTGGATGCATCGGGACGACCAAAGTATCTCCCAGAACCTTCGCCCCAACAAGTCAAGGCTCAGGACGAATAGGGGCTTTGAGCGCAGAGATTATTTCACTGGCTACCCCTTGTATTCCTAAGTTGCCATTGACCTTAATCAGTTTACGCTGTTTCTCATAGTAATCAAGGATAGGAGCAGTCTGAGCAAAGAAAACCTTGAGTCGTTCTTTTACCGTCTCCTCCTTATCATCGGAACGCTGATACAATTCACCACCACACTTATCACACTTTCCTGGCGTTTTTGGGGGTGAACTTATGGAATGATACGGCGTCTGACAAATACGGCAAAGCCATCTGCCACTAAGGCGTTTCACTAGCTCCTCGTCGGGCACCTCAATGTATATCGCTTTATCTATGCTTTTCCCTTGTTCTTTAAGAGCTTTGTCTAGAACTTTAGCTTGCTGCAAAGTGCGGGGAAAACCATCGAGGATACAGCCCCGGGCGCAATCTGGCCGGCTAATTCTCTCCAGAATCATTTTTATGGTTATCTCGTCGGGAACCAGTTCTCCTTTATCCATATATCTTTTGGCTAAGAGACCAATCTCAGTCTTCTTTTCCAAAGCTTGGCGGAACAAATCCCCGGATGCTATATGAGGTAAACTCATCTCTTGAGAGAGAATATCTGCCTGAGTTCCCTTCCCTGCCCCTGGAGCACCTAACATGACAATGTATATCACTTCAGGAAACCCTCGTAGCGCCGCATCGTTAATTGAGCTTCTAATTGCTTCATGGTATCTAGAGC
>CAZWDC010000022.1:0-8613 GCA_964633085.1 uncultured Dehalococcoidales bacterium | reverse complement strand
CATAAAAATAGCCCAGGTCGGTATGGCATACCCCGCAGCCAGCAATTTCCACCAATACCTCGCCGGGCTTAAGCTGAGGAACATCAATGCTTGCCTTTTGTAGTTTACCTGGCTCTATCATCTGCCAGGTTTCAATTTTGTCTGGTATTTTTGCCATGATTCTTACTCCTTTCTTTGTAGTCTGCTGATAAATCTGAAGGACAACGCTCGACCATTCGCCTTTAGCAAGTTCACCGCCTCCTCATCGGTGCCAGTTGAGTTTTCCTAAAATCTGAGTGCTTTTACCATGATTTCAATCAATCTGTCAAGCACAGCTTGACCCACATGAGAGACATGCTTGACAGTGCCAGGAATGATATAGTATAGGCTAAGAGCTGAAAAACTAAGCTATTACCGGCACCTTTCACGGTGCCCTTACTCTGTAGGTATTATATTTTAAGGAGGTTAACATGAGACCACTACAAACTGATTTGTCCATATTCAACAAGTTTAAATTTGAGAAGCCACCTGTAGGCGTCAAGTTCCTGTACTTCAAACCAGAAGGAATACCGCGACTGGACAAAAGTCTAGCTTTCTGCGAAATGGTCAAAGAAGCACAGCAGAGAAGAGCTCCGTTTTATTTCGCCAAAGAAAATGAGAATTGCTTCGGAAAGGTACCGTTGGGAATGCAGGAAGTGCCTTCGTGGGGCGAAGGTGGAGAATTTGGAGCTAGTTTGGAAATCTTTCAGGAGCCCAGGGCTAATGCTAGAATCTATCAATACGTTCCCAAATTTCCGGAAGGTACGGTGAACTATGTCGCTTTATCCTCGCTGGATAAACTGACATTCGAGCCAGACATCCTGATTCTTATAGCTACTCCTAGCCAGACAGAGATTGTGCTGAGGGCGATGTCCTATTCTACTGGCCAGATATGGGAGAGCAAGATGATGGGAGTATTAGGATGTGCCTGGATTTTCGTTTATCCATATAAAAGCGGCAAAATCAATTACATGCCTACCGGGATGACCTTCTGCGCCAAAGCAATCCAGCCGTTCCCAGAGAGGTGGATACTGATATCTATCCCTTGGGATTGGCTACCGGTTATAACGCAGAATCTGAAGGAAATGAAATGGGTTCTTCCTTCATACACCGATGGGAGGGAAAAGTATCTAAAGCGAAAAGATAGGCTCATTGAGAAATTAACCAAAAAATCTGCGAACCCCTGAACTTGGGAGAATCATTGCCTATCTCGATGTGTGCTAAGGAAAACCTGGGATAGAAACCTATATATACTGCTAGTTTGACACGGAGTAAGTTGGAGTGTTAAAATGCCCTTTTCTGTATGGAGGTGAGAAGATTTACGCTATTGTTGAAATACGTGGCCAGCAGTACAAAGTAGCCCCAAACCAAACAATAGAAGTCGAGCGTTTAGACGTCCCTCAAGGTGATGTAGTTGAGTTGGACAAAGTATTGTTTATTGGGGGTGATGAAGATACCCTTGTAGGAAATCCTGTCATCAAGGGGGCTAAGGTTGTGGCTACCTCTTTAGGGGAAGCTAAGGGGGAAAAGGTTATCGCATTTAAATATAAGGCTAAAGTTCGCTACCGTCGCAAAAAGGGACATCGGCAGACTTATACTAAAATATTAGTAAATGAAATTATTAAGGGTTAAGGAGAATAGGCATGGCACATAAAAAGGGCGGTGGCAGCACAACTTATGGGCGCGATAGTGAAGCTAAGCGTTTGGGGGTGAAGAGGTATGAGGGAGAACAAGTTCGTGCTGGAACTATCTTGGTTCGGCAACGCGGGACTCGGATATTGCCGGGAAACAATGTTGGTCTGGGGAAAGATTATACCCTCTTTGCTTTAATAGACGGCTATGTTAAATATGAGCCAGCAACCAAGTATAAGAAGAAGGTGAGCGTTTACAAATGAAGGCTAAAATCCATCCTAAGTATTATGAGAATGCTAAAGTGACTTGCCTCTGTGGCAACACTTTCACCACTGGTTCCACTAAGCCCGAAATCAGGGTAGAAATATGTAGCAGATGCCACCCCTTTTATACAGGTGAACAAAGGATAGTTGACTCTCTGGGAAGGGTGGAGCGCTTTAAGAAACGCTACAAGATAAAGTAGAATGCCTCCCGTCATCTATTTCTTGTTGTGACAGCATCTGTTTGGCTGCGGACAGCATTCACCTTTAGGCTTACCTCGGGAAACTGAAAATTTATTCATCGCTGTTGCTTCAGAAGACAAACTTTATATTTTCTGCCATTTTTATCATAATACAATGAGGGATTCTTCTGTGAGACAAGATTACAACCTTTCGTTTATACAGCTGAGGCGATTGAGGCGTTAATGGCAAAGTCTTTTCATTATGGGGGCCAGGCAGTCATTGAAGGGGTGATGATACGGGGTAAGGAAGGGGTGGCTATATCTGTACGTCAGCCCAATGGAGAATTGAACATACTTAGGCAGCCTCTGGCCAGCATATACAAAGGGCGTCTCAGAGAGATGCCCTTTGTCAGAGGGATAATTGCTCTTGTGGAAACTCTAGTTTTGGGCACGCAGTCATTACTGCGCTCTGCTCAAGTTGCCGCAGCAGAGGCAAGTGGAGAAAAAATACCGACAGCGGTCTTATGGGGGACCGTAGCCCTGAGCCTCGCTTTAGGTGTAGCCCTCTTCTTCATGGTTCCTCTCTTCGCCACCAAATACCTTATCGAACCTTACATTGAGTCTGCCCTATTGAGCAATGTCTTTGAAGGACTTATCCGTATTGGCATTTTCATCGCCTACCTCAAGGTGGTAAGCTTAATACCTGATATTAGAAGAGTCTTTGCTTACCACGGAGCTGAGCATAAAGTGGTGAATGCCTATGAAGCCGGCGTCCCTTTGGATGTAGAGTCAGTTAAGAATTATTCTACTGCCCATGCCCGCTGCGGCACCGCCTTTTTATTTATCGTTCTAATTGTAGCTATTTTTGTCTTCGCCTTGGTTGGTCAGCCCACACTGTGGATACGCATACTGTCACGCATAGCCCTTATCCCGGTTATCGCGGTTATTAGCTATGAAATCATGAAATTTGGGGCAACCCACATCGAAAACCCGGTAGTCCGGATTCTCTTAGCTCCAGGGCTGATGCTGCAAGCTATAACCACCAGGGAACCTGACGATAGTCAACTAGAGGCTGCTATATCAGCGCTAAAAGAGGTCATCGCGATTGACCAAGCTGCTGATTCTAGCGGCAGCACGTAGTGAAGGGACGAAGGCTGTGACATTCACACCGTGTCTTCGCTCTCCAGTTGCTGGAAGAAGCACGTCCTGTTGCCAGTGTGACATACCGGACCTGTGGGCTCGGCCTTTATGAGGAGAGTATCGCTGTCGCAATCCTTGATGATGGACTTCAGCCTGAGGAAATTGCCTGAAGTTTCTCCCTTGTGCCACAATTCCTGCCGACTGCGGCTATAAAACCAGACGTCTCCGCTCTCTAATGTGCGGTTTAGCGACTCTTTATTCATATAGCCCAGCATCAAGACTTCGCCAGTCTTGGCATCTTGGACAATAGCTGGAATCAAGCCTTTATCATTGAAGTTTAACATTTGCCTCCTAAGCTAACCCCAAAAAGTCTTTACGACTTTTTGGGAACTCTGCTAAATTTGTTTCCAATATTAACTGGGCACCCAAGAAAATTGCAAGATTCTCTTGACTTGGTTTAAGTTCCGAAATTGATTATAGCCTCCCTCAAATCAATGTCCCCGGTGTAAAGAGCCTTGCCGATAATGGCCCCCTCCACACCGAGCTCCTTAAGCCTCCGTAAATGCTCTAGCTTGGAAATCCCCCCGGCCACAATGACCGGGGCATTTACTTCAGCAAGCAATCTCTTTATCATATCAAAGTTAGGCTCGGTAAGGGTGCCATCCCTTTTTATATCAGTATAAATGAAACGCCTCACTCCGACATCAACCAGTTCTTGGCTTAACTGGAGAACCTCAAAAACTGTATTCTTCTGCCAGCCGCGGATGGCTATTTTGCTATCTCGGGCATCAAGGCTAACTGCGATAGCCTCGCCGAATCGTTGACATAACCTTTTGACCAGTTCCCTGTTCTCTATCGCCGCAGTGCCCAGAATTATCCGGCTTACCCCTTGACGCAATAGTTTTTCTGCCATTTCTTCTTGCCTGATACCGCCGCCTAATTCTATTAGCAGACCACTCTCTTTTATTATCTCCTCAACCACCTCCATATTTTTGGGCTCACCGGCAACCGCCCCATCCAAATCCACAATGTGGAGCCAGCGTGCCCCTTGGGAATACCAAGTCAAGGCTGCTGTCACAGGGTCCTCATCAAAAACGGTTTCTTGGTTATAATCACCCTGATATAGCCTGACGCACTTGCCACCCCGGATGTCCACAGCTGGGATTATCTCCATATCTGACCTTTGCACAGTCTTTGGCTCGACAGTTTGTCTTTTGCCTCCAAGTTAAATGCTTGCATTAAGCCATGGCCGCCAATTACACTTTACCCTATGATACAATACCCTATCTAATAGGACAAGCCACATGGTATTTACAGAGGCAGGAATTAGGCTATGACGTAGTGCAGCCCTTGAGCGTCCCACCTACAGGACCAGGTTCTGCAAGCTACCCATTATGAGTACCGCAACTATCATTATTCCGATAGACTTAAACAAGTCTCGTGCTCCCAGCTCCCGAGCCAATACCACAAAAGTAGCTACACAAGGGAAAAACATAGCCAGAACCGTGCTGCTGATAACCAGTTGCTTAGCGGTCAATGTCAGGGGAGCTAACATACCCATGGCCACGTCTTTGCGCAAGAAACCTACAAGTATGGCAACCACCGACTCTTTAGGCAATCCCCACAGCCCGGTCAATACCGGGGCAGCGATATCAGCAAGGGCATTGAAAACCCTTAAAGTGTACAGGATGTTTACCACCAGCACAGCGCCAAGAACTATGGGCAAAGCTTCCTTAATAAAGCCAGAGACCCGTAGCCAGAGCTTTTCACCAATGACCCGCCACGGAGGCCAGCGGTAGGGGGGGATCTCCACCAGAAGCTCCGGGTTGAATCCTTTGACTGTGCGATTAAGGATTAGACCTATGATAACCCAGGATATAAATAAGCTCCCATAGACCATAGCCACGTATCCTGGTCCCTCCTTCCCCACCACTCCGATTATCATAGCCTGTAAGGCAGCGCAGGGAATGCCAATAGAAATCAAAGTGGCGGCAATAAACCTTTGTTTACGGCTTTCCAGAATACGAGTTGCCATGATGCCAGGCACATTACATCCCAAGCCCAGAATAGTGGGGATGATGGCATAACCATGGAGTCCCAGCCGATGCATTATGGTATCCATCAATACTGCCAGGCGGGGTAGATAACCGACATCCTCCAGTATTCCTAACGCCAAGTAAAAAGCAATTATATAAGGCAATACTACTCCGAACTCAATATACAGCCCGGTGCTAAGCAAACCGAAGGACTGAGAATAGTTAATTTCCCCCCCAATAAGTTCGCCGATTAAAACGTTGTGCCAGAATCCCTCTCCCCCTAAAGCTAGGCTTAATTTCATGAGCAGCGGTGTCCACAGCCCCTGGAAGAAAGGGGTAGCAACATAGCTAATTATTCCCTCGCCAACGAATCGGACAAACCAGAAGGTGCCAAAAAGAACCAGCAGGGCGATAACCACCCCCCATACTGGATGACTACTGGCATCTTCCAGATTCTCATACCAGCGATGGTGGCGATGGCTCAGTGATTGCACCTGTCTCACGATGTCACCTACCCTCGTCCATCGCTCATCGCTGTTGGCATAAGTAAGAGCGTTTTTAGGCGCCCTTGCTTCGGGAAGGCGTTTTACCAATTCCTTTATTCCCTGTCCGGTAACGCCTACCGTGGGGACGACCGGCACCCCAAGAAGTTGCTCCAGCTTAGCGACATCAATAGCTATGCCTCTATGCCGAGTATCGTCCCACATGTTGAGGGCAACTATCAGTGGAGTCTGTCTCTCCAGCAATTGCAGGGTCAGATTGAGATTTCTCTCCAAATTGGTGGCATCAACGACATTTATAACCAAGTCCCCCTCTCGGAGTATCTCCACGGCCACTTCTTCCGCTTTAGAACTTGGTTCAAGAGTATAGGTGCCAGGGACGTCAATAAGCTCAGCTCGCTCATCTCCCAACCTCAAATAGCCCCTGGTGAACCCCACAGTGGTGCCGGGATAGTTGGAAGCGATAATGTGTGTTCCGGTCAGTCGAGAGAAGAGGGCGCTTTTCCCCACGTTGGGATTACCCATGAGGAGGATACGCATCATCTTAGGAAGTCCGCGGTAGATATTTATCTGCTTGGACTATTATTTTCTTGGCCATACCAAAGCCAACAGCCACCTGGGTATTATCTGCCTTGAGGACAACTGGGCCATGAAATAGCGTAGAACTTATCTTGGTCACCTTCTTCCCTGGTCTGATACCCAAAGCTTCCAGACGGCGAACCAAGCCATGTCCTCCCAGAACTTCGATCACGGTGCCACTCTGCCCACTTCTCATCTCGGCCAGGGTCAATTGCTCACCTTGATGTGTAGTCATAGCTTATCCCTTACCTTTAATAAGTTAGTCTCGTTTAACTTGCAGCTTCAAAAAAATTTTGCTGTTCTCTATTTCTTTTTCTTTGCACCTCTGTTCGAGCAATCTTGAGGGAGCTCTCCATGCTCTAAATAATAGTCATACCGGGTGGGGAAATTGGCTCCTCCCAACGGACAGGCTTCTAGAAATTCCACAAACTTTGCCAACCTCTCCATACTCAGAGGGCTGATGACATGCTCAATCTTGCAGGCATCTTCTTCCGCGGTTTCTCGGTCAATGCCCAGAGCTTGTGCGAAGAAGCGGGTCAATGCCTCATGCCGGCAAATCACATCGTGGGCAACCCTATCACCTTGGGGAGTGAGCTTTATGCGGCCATATCTCTCATGCTCCACAAGCTCTTGCTCTGAGAGCTTTTTTAAAGCCGAGGTAACACTGGGCATCTTCACTCTCAGCATTTCGCTGATCTGCTTTACTTTTACTACCTTTTTTCCTTCACCGAGCATAGCTATCGCCTCAAGATAGTCTTCCATGCTAGCGCTTTGCTCTCTTTGCGTTCCCTGTTTTGCCATTATTTACTCCTAATTGTTAGACACGTCTAACAATTATAGTGTAATTCATTTCTCCTGTCAAGATTTTCCCCAGGAGTGTTCAACAATACCCGATGTCATTGCGAATCCCGATTTATCGGGACGAAGTAATCTCAAGGGATTGCCACGCTCCCGCCTACCAAGCCTTGGCGGGCAGATCGCTCGCAATGACGGGCGCAGAATAGGTAAACAAGCTTTCTGTTTGGCTTTTGCCAAATGGAAAGGGTTTTATTCTGGTCTAGGTCAAAGACCATCAATCGGATTCACCGAAATAACCTTCATGTTCATATCCCAGATCTTAGTGAGGATTCCCTGAAGGGCAGCCTGGTCGATGGCATAGCCTCTTAAGACCGTCATATTTCCTTCATAAGAAATCGACATGTCCTCCAACCAATGCGACCAATCTTTATCCAATCTTCCCTGTAACTTGATTTCATAAATCGGCATATTTTCAATGCCTCGGTTTTGTTCTCTCGGCCAATTCATCTGTATGCTTGTCGACTCTTGCTTACTACTAGAATTCTACAATGCATGGGGTATGGCTGACACTGACCCGAAGTACAGAGTAGGTACAGGTAAGTAGAACACTAGGATGGTTTCGAAAGCAAGTTTATCGATAGCTGAAAGAGTATGATATAATATGTGTGGAATAGTCGGAATATGTTCAACCTGAGACCTGTCGGCTTCAGGTAGTAGCATGGTCTGAACTTCCTGGCCCGGGGAGGATTGGGATGATTTCGGAGCAGTTGTTGCAGACTAAGCTTCAAATCCCTCGCAGGCGGACCCCGGCGGTGGTTCGTTCCCGCCTTATCGCCCGTCTAAACAGCGGCATCGAAAGTAAGCTGATCCTCATTTCAGCTCCAGCGGGATATGGCAAAACTACCTTGCTGACAGAATGGGTAGCCAGCAGCCACTACCCCTCAACCTGGTTATCTTTAGATGAACATGACAATGAGCTGGCGCTTTTCTGGGACTACTTTGTTGCGGCTTTGCAGAAGGTGAAAGCCAGCCTGAGCGGAGCCGCTCCGGGTTTGCTAAACCCATCCGAACAATTCCCTTTAGAACCTATTATTGTTTTGATAAACGAGATTAACTCTATTCCCGACCATTTTATCCTTGTCCTCGAGGACTACCATACCATAAGAAATCAAAACGTTCACAAGACACTTTCTTTCCTGATTGATAACCTGCCCGCTAATATGCATCTGGTCATCGCCAGCCGCTTCGACCCACCGCTCAACCTAGCCTGTCTGCGTGGCCGGGGCCAATTGACCGAGTTACGAGCTGATGATCTGCGCTTCACCCCCGAGGAGATTGCCGAGTTTCTAAACCGTGTCATGGAACTAAATCTGAATGGGGAAGAACTCGATTTATTAGATAGCCGCTGTGAAGGTTGGATTGCCGGACTACAAATGGCCGCCCTCACCCTGAAAAGCCGAACCGATAC
>CAZWDC010000021.1:0-13821 GCA_964633085.1 uncultured Dehalococcoidales bacterium | reverse complement strand
CCGTAGTAGGTGTGGGCAAGGACATAGCTGAGGCTCGGGAAAAGGTTTACGGCAACATTCCCAAGATTTACTTCGAAGGTTGTTATTATCGTAAAGACATTGCTTTAAGGGAGATAGATAAGATAAACTCTAAAGGAAAGTTAAAAGGCAAAAGTAAAAATGCAAAATGACAGGGCGAAATATGATAAATCCTAAGCACGAAATTCGAAATCCTAAATGCGGATTTTATCCCGACATTGTCGGGACGAAGTCGGGACAATGTTAAAACACTAATGAATGAACGAAATTAGAATTTAGGATTTGTATGGCAATGGCATTAGTGGGCGTGGTTATAGGGAGTAAGACAGACACCGAGCTAATACAGCCGGCGCTGGACACGCTAAAGCAGTTGGGCATTGATTATGAGCTTTCTGTTATCTCGGCCCATCGAAATTCTGAAAAAGCAAGAGAGTATGGTCTGGAGGCGGAGAAGAAAGGGCTGAAGGTTATCATTGCCGCTGCTGGCTACGCTGCTCACCTTCCTGGTGTTTTAGCTAGCTGGACAACCCTACCTGTAATCGGCGTTCCTTTGCCTACCAGTGAGTTGAAAGGCATAGATGCTCTGCTCTCCATAAGCCAGATGCCCGCGGGGGTGCCGGTAGCCTGTGTGGGCATTGGGAAGAGCGGAGTCAAAAACGCTGCCTTGCTGGCCGCCCAGATTTTGGGTATGAAGCATAAAGAGATAAGAGAAGCCTATCGTAAATATAGGCAGGAGTCAGCGAGAGGGTAACATGATTGAGCGGTACTCCCGACCTCAAATGAAGAGAATTTGGTCTGAGGAAAACAAGTTCGACCAGTGGCTTAAGGTAGAAATAGCTGTCTGTGAAGCCTGGGCTAAGCTGGGCGAAATTCCCCGAAAAGATATAGTTAAGATAAGGAAAGCCAGCTATAACTTGAAGCGTGTTGCCGAATTTCTGAAGGTGACCCATCATGACATGACTGCTTTTCTTAACTCAGTAGCTGAAAGCCTGGGTGAAGAATCACGCTTTGTCCATCTTGGCCTCACCTCCTCAGATGTTATGGATACCGCCCTGGGTTTGCAGTTGACTCAGGCGGCAGATATCTTGGCAAAGGACGTGGCTGAACTTATATCCGTACTAGAGAGCAAAGCCGTAGAGCACAAATACACCATTATGATGGGGCGAACCCACGGAGTCCACGCTGAACCCACTACCTTCGGTTTGAAGATGGCTCTATGGGCTGAAGAAATGAAGCGAAACGCTCATAGGCTAGCTGAAGCCAGAAAAAACATCTCGGTAGGCAAAATATCAGGGGCAGTGGGCACTTATGCCACTGTACCTCCGCAAGTTGAGAAAATAGCTTGCGCCAAGCTAGGACTTACTCCAGCTCCCATATCAAGTCAGATAATCCAGCGCGACCGATATGCTCAATTCGTAACCACTCTGGCTATCATCGCCAGCTCCCTGGAAAAATTTGCCACTGAAATTAGAAGTCTCCAGCGAACGGAGGTCCGGGAAGTCGAAGAGCCTTTCGAAGCAGGGCAAACAGGGTCGTCAGCCATGCCTCATAAAAGAAATCCTGAGCTTTGTGAACGTATCTGCGGGCTGGCCAGATTAATTAGAGGCTACGCTTTGACTTCTTTGGAAAACATCGCCTTATGGCACGAGCGTGACATCAGTCACTCCTCTACAGAGCGGATTATCTTACCTGACTCCTGTCTGGCGCTGGATTATATGTTATCTATATTTACCTCCATAATGAAAGGGCTCAAGGTTTATCCGGAAAATATGCGTCGTAACATCGAGCTTACCCAGGGCGTCATCTTTTCCCAGAGGGTGCTCTTGGCGTTAATTGATAAAGGGCTACCGCGGGAGGAAGCTTATAAACTGGTGCAAGACAACGCTATGAAAGCCTGGGAGCGAAGGAAAAGCTTTCTGAGCTTGCTTGAAGCAGACAGGCGAATAACACGTCATCTGGGCAAAAAGGAACTGAACTCTCTGTTTGATTATGGGTATTACCTGAAACATGTGGATGAGGTCTTTGGGCGGCTGGGATTAAGCAAGACCAAGAAGCCCAAACGAACTAAGGTGGAAAGGTTAGCTCCACATGCTATCTAACCTGGGGCAACTATGTCTGTATTGTTAGAAACCAATCTACCTCTGCCTTTATTTCGGCGTGGCAAGGTCAGAGATGTTTATGATTTAGCCCCTGATTCAATCAGGGGTAAACTTCTCATTGTGTCCACCGACCGCATCTCGGCTTTCGATGTTGTTCTACCTTGTGGCATCCCTGACAAAGGAAATGTTCTTAACCAGCTATCTGCTTTCTGGTTCAAGAAAACAGCCCATATCCTACCCAATCATCTTATCAAGGTGATTGATAGCGTGGATACACTTCGGGATGTCATTGCGAGGGCTGAAAGCCCGAAGCAATCTCAAGGGAAGAGAGGTTCCTCGCTTATGCCTGAAACAAACCTTATCGGCCGCTCTATGCTCGTGGCTAAAGCCGAGCGCATACCCGTTGAATGTGTTGTTCGGGGCTATCTCTCTGGCTCGGCGTGGGCGGAATACAAAGAGACCGGAAAAATTGGCGATATCCGCTTGCCTTCGGGACTGCAGGAAAGCCAGGAATTCTCCCAGCCTATCTTTACCCCCACTACTAAGAGCGACACAGAGCATGACCGCCCTTTAACCAAACAGGATATAAAAAGCCTGGGCGTTGAAGACCTTTTTGAGGAATTGGAGCAAAAAAGCTTGCTCATCTACGGCTATGCTCGGGATTACGCCAGACGCCGGGGCATAATAATTGCCGATACCAAATTCGAGTTTGGTTTCATCAATGGTCAGTTAGCTCTTATTGATGAACTGCTGACGCCGGATTCAAGTCGCTTCTGGGATGCCAGCCAATATAAGGTTGGTTGCTCGCAACCCAGCTTCGATAAACAGCCAGTCCGCGATTGGCTAGTAGCTTCAGGATGGGACAAGGAACCACCGGCGCCTATGTTGCCACCGGAAGTGATAGAAAGCACATCAAAGAGATACCGTGAGGTATATAGTAGGTTAACTGGTGGTATTCTCAGGGGGAAATAAGCCAGAGATTGTCAAGAGAAGCAAGTCTAAACCGGACGTAGCGCTTCACGATGTTCCTATCCTGCTAATATCTTGACCAACTGTAACAGGTTGGTATCTAATTCCTTCTTCTTTTCCCATGTTTCCCTCAATGGAGTGAAGGCTGTCTCTCCCTTCAATTCCCCTACCATGTAGCCCGACATGCCCTTGACCAGAGCATCCACAGCCGCTGCTCCTAACTTGCTGGCGAGAATTCTATCTCTGGCCGTCGGTGAGCCGCCTCTTTGGACATGTCCCAGTACACAAATTCGGTACTCCAGCTTCAATCTCTCCCATACTTGTTGAGCAATTGAAAATGCACCGCCTGCCTCATCTCCTTCAGCAACTATCACGATACAGGATTTCTTACCTCTCTTGAAGCTACGCTCTATATCAAGACTAAGCTGTTCTATGTTTGTCTCCACTTCTGGAATTAAGATATCTTCGGCTCCCCCAGCAATTCCTACCTCCAGTGCAATAAAGCCCCTGTTCCTTCCCATGACCTCGATGAAGAAGGGGCGTGGCAGCGACCCCGCCGTATCTCTAATCTTATCTATGGCATCCAAAGCTGTGTTTACAGCGGTATCGAAGCCAATAGTATAGTCAGTGCCATAGACATCGTTATCTATAGTGCTGGGAACACTAATCACCTTTACGCCACCCATTTCGGCCAGGGCTGTGGCACCGCGCAATGTGCCATCTCCGCCTATGGTTATCAATCCCTCGATGCCTTCCCGCTGCAGAACCTCATTCGCCTTCTTTATGCCTGCCTTGGTCTTCATTTCCTCGCAGCGAGCTGTCTCCAGGAAAGTGCCGCCACGGTGGATAATATTGGCTACCGACCTGCTGCCCAATTTCACAAAGTCCGCTTCCAGTATGCCGCAGTAGCCCCGCCGGATGCCCACAACCTCTAGCTTGCGGGCGACTCCGCAGCGGACAACAGCCCGGATGCAGGCATTCATTCCCGGAGCGTCACCACCGCTGGTTAAGACGGCAATCTTCTTCATAATAGTTTCCAATTTAGCTCGTATTCTAACACGAAATGCCTAGCCCGCTTCTTAAACCTTGTAGCTATCCCGATAATACACCAGCAAATATAGCTCCCTAAGCAGGTCAGATTCGTTATGCCTTATGATTTGCTGCAAATAGGTATCATCCCCGGTGCAAAGGAATCTTTGCCATAGCAAAGGGACGTCTTTGCCGCTTATCACTGGTTCGTTAAAATAGTGCTCCGCATGGGAAAATAGCTCGTCCAGCTTGGGCCACTTGAGGTAAAGTGCCTCAGCTTTTTCCTTCCAGGGCTGGAATAAGTCTATGCCTTCTATCTCAATCCCTTTAGCTTGCAGAAATCCTTTCTCAAAGGAGAGATTGTAGGCGTAAAATGGCTGGGGGAGTCTCGAAACAAGTTCTGCAAGCTGGGCGACAAACGGTGCTTCTTCTTCCGAACTCCGGCAAACTATCTCCAGGCGGCTCCCTTGAATATAGCCAAAAAGCACTATCTCATCCTGCCCCACATCAAGACCGGTGGTCTCCAGATCAATTAAGGTCCCTCGAGGGATACCTAACAGCAACTCTCGACTGTATGACGTAATCATGCCTGCATCTTCTTGTTTTTGCCATTATTATACAAGCCGGACTACATCAAAGATAGCATGTGTGCTGGCTGACCACATGGGTAACAATTGATAGGGAATAGTGGCTCAAATCTTCATTTTTGGGTGAGAGTTATAGTTGGAAAATCTTTCGCCAAAGGCCCTCGCTTTGCCAGTCGCCCGAGGCTTTGAATTCCATAACTGGTCAGACCACCAATTGCCTCTAACCCTGCCGTAAAAACTAGTATGATGGGGGGTTATAAGCCCGTCTTCCGTATGAACCACTTCCATCACGACCAGTACACCACAGTTGCAAACATATGAGAAATAGCCATTACCAATATCAACACATCCCCTAAAACTTTGCCAGGAGGAATGTGCTGGCTGGTTCAGTAGAGATGTGGTCTATCTCATTGTTTAGTAGTAGAATAATTCTAAAGGAGGCAATACCTGAGAAATGATGCGAACATGGTTCCTAGAGATTAGACCTCAGTTTTTGATAATCTCGGTTACACAGGTATTTCTCGGTACTTCAGTAGCCTGGTACCATGGTCACTTCAGCCTTCTATATTGTCTGCTGGCTCTCGTTGGACTACTCCTTGCCCACATCAGCGTTAACACATTGAATGATTATTTCGACTACAAGAGCGGGATAGACCTGGAAGTAAAAAGAACGCCTTTCAGTGGGGGGAGTGGCATCTTATCTGCCGGGCTACTCAATCCTGTCTCTGTGGGCAGGTTTGGTCTCGTCTGCTTTTCATTAGCCATTCCGATAGGCATTTATTTTGTTATCCTTAGAGGCTGGCTTTTGCTGCCCATACTGATAGCAGGCGCACTCTGTGTACTTTTATATACAACTCACCTGACAAGATGGGGATTAGGAGAAATCGCCTGCGGCTTAGGGCTGGGAACTTTGCCGATATTAGGAGCCTACTTTGTTCAAAGCGGAACCTATACCTGGGAGGTGGTTATTGCAGCCATACCCTCGGGGATTTTACTCCATAATGCCCTTTTGCTAAATGAATTCCCCGATGTGGAGGCTGACGAGAAGGCTGGGAAGAAGACTTTCCCTATTGTAATAGGAAAGAGAAAAGCATATTTATTGTACTCTATATTGCTCATAGCAATGTATGTGTGGATAGCTGCTTGGTCAGTAGCGAGGTTTATGCCAACATTTACCTTACTGGGTCTGCTAACACTTCCGCTGGGGGTCAAAGCAATGAAGGGAGCCCGGCATTACGATGAAGAAAGCAAATTGCTCCCCGCCCTGCGTGCTAATTTGATAGTAGTGATAGGCACCCAGGTTCTATTAGCTGTAGGATATATAATTGCAGCGATTGTTTAGTTTCCCTTTACTTTTTCAAGCAATTTTCTGAAATTTCATTGAAACTCCAGTAATACTCTCCTGCCGCAAATGCAAAATTGACGAGGTGCCACCACCGTGCTATCTTGGCTTAAACACAGACGAAGCAGACCGAAAATTATCGAAAGAAGTGCTGAAGTTATCTTTAGATAGATTACAAAGAGCCTCTAAATTTGTCTGGCTGCGAATTCTCTAGGCAAACGACTGCTGATGATAAGTAAACAGGGCATAAAAGAGCACTTGGGAGAACTTGATGCCACTCTAAAGGAGTGGACAGGATATCGCGATAGCGTCCAGAATGAGTTAAAGGAAATCATCAATAGAACCCCTCCATCTCTTCGCAATATTTTGCGGTACCATATGGGCTGGGAGAATGAGAGGGGTTGTGCCCACCAAGGGAAGCCTGGTAAATTTGTCCGTTCTATTCTTCATCTTCTCAGCTGTCGAGCAGTAGGAGGAGACACAACACAGGTATTGCCATCTGCAGCAGCCGTGGAACTTGTCCATAATCTTTCTCTCATCCATGATGATATCCAGGATAGAAGTCATGAACGTCGCGGGCGGCCTACTGTGTGGAAGTTGTGGGGTAAGTCGCAAGCTATAAATATCGGTGATTTCATGTTTGCCCTGGCTTCTCTAGCCTTACTTAAGTTGCAAGATAATGGTGTACCCAGCGAAAAGATTGTACATTCTTTTTACCTCTTAGCCGAAGCCTGCAAGGAGCTTTGTGAAGGGCAATATTTAGATATCGAGTTCGAGAACAGAGTCGATATTACTGTAGAGGATTATCTCAACATGATAAGAAAGAAAACAGCAGCACTGATAGCAGCATCTACTTCGATGGGAGCTTATCTGGGTAAAGGAGAGGCGAAGGTACAACATTTTTATCAGTTTGGCGAAGCATTAGGTATGGCTTATCAGATTCGTGATGACACATTAGGGATTTGGGGTATGAAAGAAAACACAGGTAAATCAATGGAAGAGGACCTCCGACAAAGAAAGAAAACTTTACCAGTAGTTTATGCTCTTAGAGAGAGCAAGGATAAGGCAAAACTGAAGAGACTTTATTTGCAGGGGCATATTGAGAGTAAAGATATACCTATAGTGATGGGGATACTTGATCGGTCAGGTGCCCGAGACCACGCTCAGAATCTAGTTCGGCAATTTTGCCGCCAAGCCTTAGAGCAACTCGAAGCCAGCGGTGTGGAAAGAAACCGCCAGGCTCCTTTGACGCAAATAGCACATTTCTTAGCAGAACGCAATTACTGAAAAGGGAGTTGCTGGATATCTTATTCTGACCATACACGGGAGCATTAGATTGGCATATTGCGACGGCAACTGATTAGGCAAATACCCCGCCATCTATAGTGATGACTTGCCCCGTAATATAGCCAGCTCTTTCACTGGCTAAAAATGCTACCAGTTCAGCTATATCCTCAGGTTGGCCAAAGCGTCGCAACGGAATCATTGCTAATATAGCCTCTTTTCGTTCCGCAGGCAGCTTATCTGTCATCCCGGTAATAATAAAGCCTGGAGCTACAGCATTGACAGTTATATTACGGGACCCCATCTCCCGGGCTATGGTCTTAGTGAAAGCAATGAGCCCCCCTTTAGAGGCAGCATAGTTGCTTTGCCCCACGTTCCCGAATATACCAGCCACCGAAGATATATTAATGATACGTCCCCACCCCTGCCTCACCATAGACCTTAGAGCAAACTTGGTGCACAGGTAAGCTCCACGCAGGTTGGTGTTGATTACATCATCCCAGGCCTCATCAGACATTCTTAACAAAAGGGTATCCCTATTTATTCCAGCATTGTTCACTAGAATATCAATTTTGCCCCATTTATCAGTCACTTGCTCCACCATAGCTTTCACGGCTTCACTATCCCGAACATCAGCTTCAACTGACATAGCTTCCCCACCCAGGCGGATTATGCTCTCCACCACATTATCAGCATCAATCTTATTATTGGCCTCAATTGCCACATAATTAACTGCCATCTTTGAACCAAGGCTGGCAAGCTTCAAGGCAACGGCCTTACCTATGCCGCGAGAGGCACCAGTGACTAGAGCTACCTTCCCTTCTAGTTCCATCATCAGCCCTCATTCATTGACACGTTTAAGCACCAGACAGCAATTTTCACCACCCAAACCAAAGCTATTCTTCAGACATACATTCACTTGAGCCGGGCGAGCTGCATTGGGGACATAATCCAGGTCACAGTCCGGGTCAGGAGTCTGATAATTTATGGTTGGGTGGATGATGCCTTTGTTCATGACTAATATAGCGGCGATGCTTTCAACGGCACCGGCAGCAGTAATGCTATGCCCAATCATGGACTTAGTAGAGCTTATAGGGATTCTGTAAGCGTGCTCTCCAAACACCATCTTAATAGCTTTGGTTTCACAGGAGTCATTCAGCTTGGTGCTGGTGCCGTGAGCATTGATATAATCAACTTCCACAATCCTTACCTTGGCATTTTGCAAGGCAGTACGCATGGCATAAGCCTCGGACTCAGGGGCCGGAGCAGTTGCATCATAGGCATCAAAAGACCAACCGACACCAGCAACTTCTGCCAGGATGGACGCACCCCGCCTCCTGGCATGTTCATAGCTTTCCAAAACAACTAATCCGGCACCCTCCGCATAGACGAAACCGTTGCGGTTGAGGTCAAATGGGCGACAAGCTTTAGATGGATCAGGTTCACGGGAAAGGGCTCCCAGAATCTCCAGCCCAGCTATGCTAACTGGTTCCAGGCTAGCATCAGAACCACCGGCTATCATTACATCAGCATATCCTAGGCGAATGAAGTTCGTCGCTGTGCCTATGGCATCAACGCCACTGGCACAAAGGCTATTGACAGCGTTGTTAGGACCCTTGGCTCCCAGCATCATGCCCACCTGCATGGATGCTGCGCTGGCGCTTTGTTTGGTGGTGAAGAGCACGTCAACTCCTCTCGGACCCAACTTTTGAAATGCTTCCCATCCTCTGACGACGTAGCCCTGTTCTGTCATAGTGGAAATGATAACACCCACTCGCTCAGGATTTTCCCGAGTCATATCCAAGCCGGCTGATTGTATTGCTTCTTTAGCGGCAGCGACAGCAAACTGAATGGTTCTGGAAGTCCGGTCAATTACCTTCAAGTCCATATACTTTGTAGGATCAAAGCCACGCACCTCAGCATCCACTTTCACTCGAAACTTGCTGGCATCAAAGCGGGTAATAGGGCCGATGGCCGACTTGCCTACAACTAATCCTTCCCAGAAGTCTTTTACATTTAGACCCAAGGGATTAATAGTGCCCATACCGGTAACTACAACCCTTGGTATATTTAGCGTGCCCCACAAACCCGCCGAGTCTTTAGGAACTCTAGCCATGTTTCTCAGTCCCTCTTCCTAATAAGAAAGGACTACATATAGAGAAACCCCCATCAACAATAATGGTTTGCCCTCTTATCATGAAGGCTTCCTCACTGCACAAAAAAGCCACTACATTAGCCACATCTTCAGGGGTCACCCTTCTTCCCGCTGGAGTCGTTGGAATATTGTCCTGATTTAACCCTTCATCAAAATAGAACTTCAGGGCTTCCGTCTCCACAAAGGAAGCGGCTACAGCATTAACGCAAATGCCTTGAGGCGCTAATTCTATCGCCAGATAACGAGTTAGAGTTTCCAGAGCACCTTTGGAGACTCCCACAATAGCATAAGTGGGCCAGACAAGAAACGAACCTAAGCTAGAGAGGCTGACTATCTTACCACCCCTACCCTCCATTAGTTTAGCTGCTCTCTGAGCGCAGAGTAAACAGGCCCGGGCATTAATGTCCATAGTCCACTCCCAAGCCTTAGCATCTATATCCATTACCGAGCGACCGACGCCTGAAGCAGCATTATTAATCAAAATATCCAGGCGGCCAAATTTATTGCCAATCATGTCAAACATTTCGTCTATCTTCGCCTGGTCTCCCACATTAGCCCGGATAATTTCAGCCTTCACTCCTAGAGCCTGGATATCCTTAGCTGTTTGTTCAGCGGCTTCGCGACGGCGGAAGAAATTGACAACGATATCAGCACCCTGCGAAGCAAGTTTTAATGCGATCGCTCGACCAATACCCCGCCCACCACCTGTAACTAAAGCCAGCTTCCCTTCAAAGGACACGGCTAAACCCTCTCCTTTTGCGCCACCCGACCCTCTACATAAGACACAAAATCACCGAAGTTCTGAAACTTTTGGGCATCTTCGTCAGGGATTTCAATCCCAAAGGCCTCTTCCACCGCCACTAATGCCTGCACTATATCCAGAGAATCCGCCTTAATATCCTTAAATGTGGCTTCCCTGGTAATAAGACTCTTATCAACATGGGTAATCCGGGCTATGATTTCTCTTATCTGCTCTTCAACAGTCATAGTTGACCCCCTTGGTGGTTAAATTTCGCTAATTCCGATTTCAGACATTCAATAATATCGGCTTTTACTGCTTCCTTGGCGCTTTCTATAGCGTTAGCTATTTGAGGGGCATGGCTAGCTCCATGCGCTATCTTGACAATTCCATCAACACCCCACAGAATACCACCAACCCGCTTCTCCGTTTCACTGGATATCTTGGTGGCCGGGAACAATGAATCAAACAACGCCTTGACCAAGACATCTAAAGGTCGGTACTTTCTCAACTTCCGTGCTGTCCATTCCTTGGCATAACCCGCGATGCTTTCATAAAACTTCAAGACAACATTGCCTACAAGGCCGCCACAGACGATAACATTGGCCTTGCCGTTTAAGATATCACCGCCTTCTATATTGCCAACAAAGTTCAAACCGCTATTTTTGAGCAAAGAATAAGCTTCGCGTGCTACTTCGCCCCCTTTACTTTCTTCACTTCCAGTGTTCAGCAGAGCTACAGTAGGGTTAGGGATGTTAAGGAACTTCTTGGCATACACCGAGCCAACAATGGCAAAAGTCAGAAATTGGTGCGGCTTACAATCTACATTGGCTCCCAAGTCTACCATTACAGTATTCGGCGCAAAGCTGCCCAGAGAGCCAACAATGGCTGGACGGCACACCCCATCCAACATGCCTATATATTGAACAGCACTTAGTGCTGCGGCTCCGCTAGACCCGGCACTAACCAATGCATCTGCTTCGCCAGATTTCACCATCTTGGCTGCTACCGCTACAGAGCAATTACGTTTCTCACGCACGACAGCAATGGGTGGCTCATATTCGGTGATAACTTCACTGGCTTCGACAACGCGGATGGACGAACCGTTGGTGAATTTATACTTGGCTAATTCCTTTTCTAGAATGGCTGGCGAGCCGACCAAGAGGATTTCTATATTGTCCTTCTGAGCAGCCAGTACCGCCCCCTTGACTATTTCGACAGGGGCATAATCACCACCCATGGCATCCACAGCTACTCTTATTCTGCCATTTTGAGCCATGTTTTTATTTTCTATCATAATTTCTATCCTTTGAGAACTTGACTACTGTCTCTCCTGTGACTATCATCTCACCCTTTTGATTACGGCACTCAAAACTGCAGTTTGCGTATGATACATCATCTTTCTGTTCCACGCAATCAATTTTGCCATTGATAGTCAGAGTATCCCCAGGACGGGCTGGCTCCTTGAACCTGGCTCTAAGCTTACCCCCCGACAGCCAACTTCGGCCAAAAGCCGAAGTCATCATCTCCGACACATAAGCTAGGTTAAGCATACCATGAGCAATAGTGCCACCCAAAGGAGTCTTAGCCGCGTAAGACTCATCTACATGGATGGGATTAAAATCACCCGATGCTTCAGCATAAAGATTAATCTTCTCCTGGGTGATATGTTTTATCACTGGATTGAGAGCCTTACCTTCTTGAATCTCTGTGAGCATTTTCTTCCTAGGTGGGCAATGCGATGGTTGCCCTTCCTGATTGCACTTTTTCCTTGCCCTCGTCGAAAACCTCGAGCTCTAGGATTAACATGCTCATTTTGCCCCGCGTTATCTTTTGCATCACTCTGGTATGACACTCTATCATGGCCCCAATGGGCACCAGTTTGAAAAACTCTAACTCTTGTGAAGCATGTATAACGACAGTCCCCGCTGGCGGGGAAAAGGACTTTGTCATAGCCGCTATGGCACAGGCCGTAATAGCCAAAGGAGGAACAAATCTATCACCTGCACTGTCCACGGCTTTCAGATATTTGGAGACGAGGGAGGCACTCAGTTCATAGGTTGCAGGAGGGAACTTGTAGCCGGGTATTAGTTCGTCACAGCTTATAGCTTCGGCTGACATTTGATTAGTTTGATACATCGGTATACTATGTATTATTACATTATACACGGCTACTAATTCTTGTCAATACCTTGTTATTTTTACAATGAGCTTTGCTATCGACAGGATGAACTTAAAATCAACCTGTCACACTAGGATTCCTTGAATTGGTGGCATATATATAAGAATGAAAAGGCTATTGGGCAAAGTTCACGAGCTACACTGGAATTCCGCATAGTTCTTTGTGCAATGGGCTCGGTAGGATTCGAACCTACGACCAACCGGTTATGAGCCGGCCGCTCTGCCCCTGAGCTACGAGCCCGCTTTCCCACATAAGGGAAGTGTCACTTTTCCTGCCAATTGAATTTGCGTGGAGCGGGAGACGGGACTCGAACCCGCGACCACCTGCTTGGAAGGCAGGCACTCTACCACTGAGTTACTCCCGCGAAACTGAATCTATTTTACCTCAAATATTATAGTTGGTAAACAAGGCGCTATATCTCTAAATCGTTGACGGACAAAGCTTTTTGTTTTAGACTTACTTCCCTGATATGCATATTCTAGCAAACAAGGCGAGGGCACCGGGACTTGGCTTGAGTGCCCTAATTTTGTGTCTATCCAGGAGGTAGAGCTATGGACTTAGTCTGGATTTGTATAATCGTGGGTCTGGTGGGCGCAGCGGCAGTGGCATACTTTGTGCGGTATGTTCTGCGGCAAGACGAGGGCTCACCAAGGCTTAAGGAAATTTCTGCCGCCATCAGAGAAGGGGGACTGGCTTTTATTCATAGGGAATATTTCACACTGGGCATTGTGGTCTTGATAGTGGCTATTATTCTGGTATGGGTCCCAGCCCTGGGCTGGAGAATGTCTTTGGCTTTTTTATTCGGCGCCATATGTTCTATGGGTGCTGGTTATGCTGGCATGAATATGGCGCTCAGGTCCAATGGCCGGACTTGCGCTGCGGCACAGAAGAGCTTGAATCAAGCGCTAAGAGTTTCTTTCCGAGGTGGGGCAGTTATGGGGCTGACAGTGGTGAGCATTGGCATCATAGGGCTATCTATCCTCTACCTTATATGGCATGACCTACCTGATTACCAGTTCCTGTTTATCATTCCTGCTTATGGCACTGGAGCTTCACTGGTAGCTCTTTTTGCCAGGGTGGGCGGTGGAATTTTCACCAAAGGGGCTGATGCCGGTTCTGACCTGGTGGGCAAGGTTGAGGCAGGGATACCGGAAGATGACCCTAGAAACGCTGCCGTCGTAGCTGATAATGTCGGCGATGATGTCGGCGATGTCTGCGGCATGGGTGCCGACCTTTTTGAATCCTACGTGGAAACCGTTGTTGCCACTATGACGCTTACCACTGTGGGGGCCATGCTGGCGCCATGGGTAAAAGAAGTGTTGTTCCCCACACTCTCTCCCGAGGTTGCACTGCAGCGCGCTTGGTGGTTGCCTCTTCTCATTATGGCTGCCGGCATCGTGGCTTCCGTGATTGGCTG
>CAZWDC010000020.1:0-2808 GCA_964633085.1 uncultured Dehalococcoidales bacterium | reverse complement strand
GTTTCACCCTGACATTCTGCTTATCGGATAATGGCAATTCAACCTGTCCGTCAATGCTGAGTATGATCTTTTCTCCGTGCGCAACCTTCAAATCGACTATGCTCTGTGCAGGCAATACTAGGGCGTGGCTTAACCCCAGGTGGCAAGATATTGGTTGGATGACCATCTCTTTGGACTGTGGGTGCAGTATTGGTCCGCCAGACGCTAAAGAGTAGCTAGTGCTTCCGGTAGCAGTGGCCACAATTACGCCATCCGCCCGGTAAGTGGTTATGGCTGTGCCGTCAACTTCGGTTTTTATGTTGACGAGATGAACTGCTACGCTATGCAGCACGACGTCGTTCAGGGCATGAAAGGTTTTGTCTTCAACCTGAGCTTCCAGCATAGCCCTTTCCTCAATCCAGCCCTTTCCTTTGAGCAGATCGGGCAAACTAGATAAGACCTCATCGCCGTCTAGCTCTGTGATAAATCCCAGCCTGCCTAGGTTTATGCCTAAAATAGGTACCGCTGAGGGAGTTACGATACGCGCAGAATGGAGAATAGTGCCATCTCCGCCAATGCTGATGATTAAGTCCGTGCCCGCCACCTTGGGTTTGGCTTTATCCTCGTCCCAGGCCGAACATCGCCACGCCGAGACTCCCTGACTGGATAGAATATCTGCGAGTTTCTCAGCTAGGTTTCGGGCTTTCTCACGGAGGGGATGATATAGAATGCCGATACGTTTCACAGGCATCGAAGTGTAGCACTCGCCAATTCTGGCTGTCAAACAATCTAGCATATCCGGGGAAGCAACTCTCCAGAGAGCATGTCCACGATTCTGGAGGGTCCAAGCTTGGTTCTCATTACCACCTTCCCCGGGTGTTCCCCGGTGACCTCGCCGATGATGGCGGCATCTCTACCGTAGCGATTTCTTCTCATTCGAGCCAGGATCTTATCGGCATCGGCTGGGTCGGCCATGGCAACTAGCTTGCCTTCATTGGCCACATAAATAGGGTCCAGACCTAGGAGCTCGCAGGCAGCTTTAACCTCTTCTTTCACCGGTATCTTAGCCTCTTCTACTACAATGCCTACCTTGGATTGCCGGGCTAATTCGTTCAGAGTGGTGGCTAGCCCACCTCTAGTCGGGTCGCGCATACAATGAATCTTGGACGAGACCGCCACCATTTGAGATACCAATTTGTTCAAAGGAGCGCAGTCACTTTCCAAAGTCATGCCGAACCTTAACCCTTCACGTTGACTCATTATAGCTATGCCGTGGTCACCAATGGTGCCACTCAGGAGGACCTTGTCCCCCGGTCTAGCGTTAGCCCCCGAGATATCAACCCCGGGAGGGATTATCCCTACCCCTGAGGTAGTAATAAACAGTTTATCAGCCTGTCCACGATTTACTACTTTGGTATCTCCGGCGATAATACTGACCTCGGCCTCTTCAGAGGCTTTCTTTATGGATTGTACTATCAGCTCGAGCTCACGTACAGAGAAGCCTTCTTCTATGATTGCCGAGAGACTCAAATACAAAGGCTTGGCTCCGTTCATGGCCAGGTCGTTCACCGTGCCGCAAACAGCTAGCTTCCCGATATCACCGCCGGGGAAAAAGATGGGATTTACCACATAGCTATCAGTGGTCAAGGCCAGCCGCCCGCTGGCTTCGAAAACAGCCGAGTCATCCAGTTTGTTTAATGCCGGATTAGCCAAGTAGGGAAGAAACTTTTTCTGCACCAGTTCGTGGCTGAGCTTGCCACCACTGCCGTGGGCCAAAAGAATGCTATCGTCCATAACTATGCTCGAAATAGTTTAGTTTCCCCGTAAGTTTCATCTTAAAGCTGGGCCATTCCACGTCACAACGGCTCTGGCTCGTCTTACGTCAAAAAGCCGGCATCCTTGACTCGTAACATAGGGGGTGCTCGTCTTCAATATCTTTTTTGACATAAAACTCTTCAGCGGATCCCTCAAGCTAATAGGGTAAGGACCACCTGTAAGTGTCTCCTAACTTCCTCATCCACCCGGGGGTGCCTGAAAGCCTTCTCCAGTCCCGTATTGATAATAGGCGGCACAGGCGCCTTCACTGGAAACCATGCAAGGACCGACAGGGCTTTCCGGCGTGCAGACGTTTCTAAATAGTTTGCACTCCAGCGGTGTCGCTGCGCCACGGATTACATCTCCGCATCGGCATCCTTTAGGCTCCCTGGGTGGTTTCAAGCTCACGGGGAAAACCTTATCAGCGTCAAATTGCTGGTATTCCCCTCTAATTTTTAAGCCGCTCTGTGTGATAATTCCAATGCCCCGCCAATTAGCTTCTCCCACCTCAAAAACCTGCTCCATCAATTG
Source organism: uncultured Dehalococcoidales bacterium (assembly GCA_964633085.1). Lineage (GTDB taxonomy): Bacteria > Chloroflexota > Dehalococcoidia > GIF9 > AB-539-J10 > RBG-13-51-36. The sequence goes on along the minus strand of CAZWDC010000020.1, from coordinate 483 downwards.
CCGCGCTTTTCTATTTCCTTCTGGCTTTACTCCCCGCGGGTAAGCTATCTCCACTTTGGGCTCACCCTTTTCAACCTGTTCCACCAACTCGTCTATGCATAGCAAGATGTCCAGTGGTTCAAATCCTGAGATAACGCAAGCGACTCCGTAATCACGGGGAATAAACTCATAGGGCTGGGAACCAATTATAACACTGACGTGTCCCGGACAGATGATGCCGTCAAGCTTTACCTCGCCGGAATCGAGCAATGCTTTCATCACTGGCGGCGTCATTTTATTAAGGGATAAAACGTAGAAGTTCTGTATTTTTTCCTGTTGCGCCTTAAGTATGGAAGCCGCTGTAGTGGGTGCAGTGGTCTCAAAGCCTATACCGATGAAGACTACAGATTTCGCGGGATTGGCTCTTGCTATTTCAACAGCGTCTATAGTGGAATACACTACTCGTACATCTGCCCCCTGAGCTTTGGCTTGTTGCAAGCTTGA
>CAZWDC010000019.1:0-43651 GCA_964633085.1 uncultured Dehalococcoidales bacterium | reverse complement strand
GGGTGAGGCTGTCTTTGCTAGCGAGGTCATCAAGCAGCATGGTTATTATCTCAATCATATTGGCATTGGCCATCAGGGCGGGTATAGCGCGTATCAGGTAGCTTCTATTTCCGAAAGACTCAATGGCAAAGCCGAATTGAGCCAGAAGTTCCTGACTAGCTTTCAGGGTTTCCTCCTCCCTGGGACTAAGCTCTAGAGTTATGGGCTGAAGTAAGCCCTGGACTTCGACCTCCTTTCGTGCCCACTGCGCTGAGATTCGGTCATAAAGTATGCGTTCATGAGCGGCGTGCTGGTCAATGAGATACAGTCCATCGGGTCCCTCAGCGATGATATAAGTATTAGCTAGCTGTCCCAATACTCTTAGAACTGGCAATTCCAAGGTCGGTAAACTGGTGACCACGAAAACCGGCTCGTTATCCATTACCATACGGGGCCTCTCCCATTGCCTTAAGCTGACTGAAAAAGGCACAGTTTTTGAACCGGCTACCTGCCCGCCGCACAGCTCTGGCAGGCGAGTAGACGTCTTGGCTAGAGCCTTCTCTATGGCTTTCTTCACATTGGCAAAGACAATTTGTTCTTGGTAAAACTTTATTTGAGCTTTGGTTGGATGAATATTGACGTCGAGTTGCTGGGCCGGCACGAAGATATTGATTACCGCGATGGGGTGCTGGCCATCCATAAGTAAACCATGATAAGCCTCCTCGGTGGCCCGGGTTAGTAAGGGACTGTGTACCCACCTGCGATTGACGAAGAAGCTGAGGTAGTTGCGATTAGAGCGGGCTAGGGAGGGTGGACTTATTAAGCCACTGACTTTAGCTAGGCCCTCTGTTCCTTCCACCTTCAGCATCCTCTGAGCTAGTTCAGCACCATATATCTCGCCCACTACCTCGCGCAGGTCGCCATTGCCCATGGTCCGCAAGCTGGGGTGTTTATCGAGAACCAGACTGAACTTGACTTCAGGGAAAGCTAAAGCATACTGGCTGACCAGATGGGCAATATGGCTATTCTCGGTGCTCACCGATTTGAGAAACTTAAGTCGCGCCGGAAAATAGCGAAACAATCGGTGCACGGTCACAGTTGTGCCCTGAGGTCTGGCTCGGCTCTCTCTACGAACTACTTCGCTCTTTCTCAAATATATGTAGGTGCCGACTGGTTCTGAGGGTGTCTGGGTGAAAATCTCCACCTCAGCAACGGCAGCGATGCTGGGCAGGGCTTCGCCCCGGAAGCCCAGGCTGGAGATTTTCTCCAAATCGTGTAAATCGCCAATTTTGCTCGTGGCATATCTATGAAAAGCTAGCTCCACCTCCGCTGTCGGGATCCCCACCCCATTATCGCTCACCTTGATTAGCTCTACTCCACCGCCCTGAGCTTCTACGGCAATCTCAGTAGCTCCCGCATCCAGGGAATTCTCTATCAGCTCCTTGACCACTGAGGCCGGCCTCTCAACCACCTCCCCGGCAGCAATCTTGGAAATTACCTCGGGCGCTAAAACTTTAATAGACATCCATAACCTTTGTTGTCTTTGATTTGTCTCTCGCAAAGGGGGTGGGCTTTACCCCACAACTGCCACTTACTTCAAAAGTCATTTCCAGCGACCGAATCGTTTGTTTGCATTTCCATACACCCAAACTTTATCGCTGAACTTTTTAGTTAAGGGGATTGTTGTAAACAGCAGAGCCATGACTTTGGGTTTTAGCATATTGAATCGTACTTGGCGATAGTGTATCTCGCTGTCGTTTCTCATTTCCAATTCGCCTAAGTTTAATCCGTTGTACCGAAACAAGACCTTTTGTTCTGGTGTCTGACCTGCGGTTAACGCCCTAGAATTACATACTTCTAGGTTATCACTGAATACCTGAATGACGTCTTGGTTCAAGAATACGCGGAATACGCCCTCATGTTTCACAGTGAGGTAGTTGACTTCGCCCGCATTAAACAGAGATGCGTTCAAAAACGCACGTAATCTCCGTTTATCCTGTAACAATTCCGCTAGCTTTCTCATCGGTCTGCGAAGGCGTTCCTTTGCGGCCGCCTTATTGCGCTGATATGCCCTGAAATCAGGGGGGAAAGCGTTGATACACTCGGCAAGTGTATCACCAATACCATTCATCGCACCAAAAACGTCATCTTTCCAGAATCGTTCCAATCCGTAAAGGAATACCTGCCACTTCTTATCACCACTCTTTACCGAGTGGGCATCACCAGACGGGTCAATGACATCTTTTTTTGCACGTGGGTCGTTTTCATAATCGCTAGGAAGGCCAATTGCATAAGCAAATTCGCGGGCATCATCATATCCTCTCTGGCGAATGAACCGAGCGCCGTTACTTTGGAGGCCTCGTTTCCGCTTTCGTGTCATGGCTCTTTCCAAATAAGAAGTTCATGCGAGTGCTTAATATAGCTCCCGTTATTGTTCCTGAGCCTATTCTCCCCAATACGCGTATCACCTTGACTAAATGTGTACTGCCACGACGGAGCTATCATATTGAAGCCTTTGTACCATTCCCTGATAACAGAACAATCATTGTAGGACAAGATGAAGCCGCCTTTATGCTCAAGAAGAAGGTCACGAAGTTTGTCGTGTTCGAAGCCATTATGGTAGATAGGGAAATTCCTATGAGGATACATACCAATGAAAGTTTTACTATCTCCGTCCAGATAATAAGGCGGGTCACAGTAAAGGAAGTCATCTTTGTATTTAGGAATTACTTTCTCAAAAGATTCACACTCTACAGTCAGATTCGGAGCACGAAAATCACGAACCCTCTCAATCATGCTCTGGTAACGTTCTGGTTGGAGATAAACTCTTGACGGCCAACCGAGAAAGTGAGGGCCGTATGATGTATTATGGTTGAAATAGAAGTAGGCTGCTATGTCGATATCTGTCTCTAATGCCAATTCTCCTGTCCAGTGTTTCTTGAGGCGTTCTTTGACATTCTGGAATTCGGCCACAGTGGGAGCAAACTTTAGGAGCCGATTGTAGAGTGCTTCAGGATTAGTCAACTGGACTTTCCAGTATGTGATGAGAATATCGAATATGTCTGAGGCAATGACTGGTAAGCCTAATTCTACGGCGCATGCTACCTCAACGGAACCACCGCCAAGAAAGGGTGAAATGATTCTCTCCACATTATTGGGTATCCGTTCCACTATCAGTCCGACAGCAAGGCTTTTTCCTCCAGCGTATCTTATAGGAGCGCCAGTATAACGCTTATATTCCGTCTTTCCACTCGGACTTGCCAAGCTACGCAAAAAGGCAGCTTTGCGTTCAGCAAACGAATCAGGCAGAAAATCGAGGCTTAATACACCTTGTTGCTCTGAGGCATCAAGTACAAGCACATTACTTTCCCCTCTCCGAGAGTCTTTATATATTGGATGCCATGAACACAACTTCATATCATCTCAGGGTGACCAAATTTAATCACAGCAAGTGCACAAGCTTTCATTGCAATAACGCAGAGTTCACAGTGAACACAAGCACTAACAAAACCTCTCACGTGCAGTCTTTTGTCCTTTGGCTCTAAATCATTTGCTTTCTTTTGCCTGTCCTCGCATCATAAGTGGCAAGGAACAAAGCAAATTGCTCTCTAGGGATAAACCATTGCCCGCCTATTTTCTCGGCAGGCAATGTCCCAATACGGATAATCCGCCTGAGCGATTCCTCGTGGATACCTATTTGCTTAGCAGCTTCACGAATATTGATATAGCTATCTAGTTCCACCATTTTCGGGAGTATTGTTGTTTTAAACAACATTATATTCGGTTATTGGGACCTTGTCAAATAATCTTGTTTAAGTGATTTTACACGGTTTCGTGTATTTTGTCAATATGTTATGAGGAAAAGTCGAAATCTTTTTCGACTTTTTCCAGGGGTGCCAGGCTGGCTAAGAGTTTCTTAACGCCAAACCCTTCGAAGACCACAATCAGCTCCTGGTCATCCTTTGTAGGATCGCAATTCATCACTATGCCCGAACCAAATTTGCTGTGGCGGACATGGTCACCGACTTTCAGGGCGATGGTGCGAACAGGCTCTGGCGAGGGTGGGAAATCCCGATTAAAGTCTGGACCGGCTGCTAAAGTCAGGCTTTCTTCCCATAGTCTTTTAGTGCGCACTAGATGCGGTGAGATATCTTGGAGGAAGCGAGAGGGTGGGTTGGCCGTGGTGCTGCCGAACAAGCTCCGGCGATAACTACGCAAGAGGTAAAGCTGCTTCTTGGCTCTGGTTACGCCCACGTAGCAAAGACGACGCTCCTCTTCCATCTCTTCGGGGTCATCGAAAGATTTCCTGTGGGGGAGAATCCCTTCCTCCAGGCCGATGATAAACACTACTGGAAACTCTAATCCCTTGGCCTGATGCAGGGTGATCAGGGTCACGGCATCGGCTTTTTCATCCAGTTCATCTATGTCCGATACCAGGCTTACTTTTTCCAGAAATTCGGCTAACGCCCCTTCAGGATTGAGCCTATCATACTCACGAGCAACATTTTTCAGCTCCATTATGTTCTCCCACCTATCCTCTCCATCTTCTTTGCCCAGAATATACTCTTTATATCCGGTACGCACTATTATCTCATCCAGTAGATTGGAAAGCCTGAGCTCACGGCTTTGAGCAGTGAGTTGAGATATAAGGGCAGCAAATCCTGCCAGGGCTTGAGTGATGCGTGTGGGAAGAAATTGCTTTGTCCCGACAGAATCGGGATGGCTCACCTGTTTTAAAGCCTCCAAGAGAGAGACATCGTGGGTCTTTGCCCAACCTTGAAGCTTGCTAAGGGTACCCTGTCCAATGCCTCTGCCCGGCACATTTATGATGCGAGTCAAACTGACGCTGTCCTGGGGATTATGGATGACCCTGAGGTAAGCGATAATATCTTTAACCTCTTGCCTCTGATAAAAGCGGGTGCCACCGACGAGTTTATAAGGCACACCGTATCTCAGGGAGGATTCCTCTAATGCTCGCGATTGAGCATTAACCCGATACATGACAGCGCAATCTTTGAGGGATACTTGCCCCTGGCTAACCAACTTCTCTATTTCGCTGACTACACATTGCGCCTCTTCTTCAGGGCTGTAACTCTCGATGATGCATACCGGGGAGCCGTCTTCGTTTTCTGTCCATAGTTTTTTGAGTTTGCGTTGCACATTTGTTGAGATAATATCCGAAGCTACGGCTAAAATAGTCTTGGTGGAACGATAGTTTTGCTCCAGGAAGACGACTTTAGCCTCGGGGTAGTCTTTCTCAAAACTCAGGATATTACGCAAATCGGCAAATCTCCAGGAATAAATGGATTGGTCAGGGTCACCCACCACACAGAGATTTCGGTATTTGCCCGCTAGCTGCTTCATCAACACGTACTGGGCAATGTTGGTATCCTGAAACTCATCAACAAGAATATGAACGTACCTTGATTGGTATCTCTTAAGGATTTGAGAATGGTCCTGGAACAACTGCACCGTTTTCATGAGCAAGTCGTCGAAATCCAACGCCTGACCCTGGCTCAAGAGTTGCTGGTAGCGCTGGTAAACTCTGTGGACTATCTCCTCAAAATAGCTATTAACCCTCTGGGCGTAGTCCTCGGAGCTGATGAGGCGGCTCTTGGCGGAGCTGATGGCTGAGTGGATAGCGCGGGGGGTATATTGCTTGGGGTCGAGGTTCAGTTCTTCCAGAGTTTGTTTTATTAAGCCTAGCTGGTCTTCTTCATCATAGATAACAAAACTTGAGTCCAGCCCTAGCGCTTTGCCTTCCCGACGGAGAATCCGGGCACAGGTGGCGTGAAAGGTGCCCAAAGTTAGAGTTTCTACTGCCTGCCCCAGGAGTCGTTCCAGTCTCTCTCTCATCTCCCGGGCGGCTTTGTTGGTGAAGGTGACTGCCATAATGTTGTGGGGGCTAATGCCGCAGGATTTAATCAAATAGGCGATGCGGTGAGTAATCACCCTGGTCTTGCCGCTGCCCGGCCCGGCCAGGATAAGCACAGGCCCCTCTATAGCTTCTACGGCTTCTCTCTGGGCAGGATTAAGCTTGGCTAAGATGTCCACGGAGACTCGGGAATTATTATAGCATTGAGTGGGAGAAGCCCCAAAGAGCAACGGGGCTAGACCTCTGAAGAGCGGCGCAGCCTTCAATTTTTTAATTTGGTGGAAATATACAGAGCGAAAGGCGAGCAGAAGTTTCCCAGGGCAAGATTCAAATTAGCTCTATAAACTTTCTGCAAACCTGCAAATGCATACTGCAGGACATATACTCCCGAAAACTGTATTGTATGTCTTGGAATGTCTTGGAGACCCGGTATGGAAACTGTTGCTTTTCAGTGATAAAATTCAAAGAGTGGTAGTAGCTTGTTGAAATGGCCTCTTGACAAAATTAAACAGAGGTGTTAAACTTTACAGTTTGTATATGCTCCCATTCTCTTTAGGTTTTCTTATCCTGAGTTTTCCTAGTTAGTGTCTTCAAGATATTGTTTTGGAAAAGAATCAGATCGTTCCTTCCATGCTTGAACACGAGTTGGTGAAGTCTTTCGCTAAATTGCCCGAGACTTTAGAAATACCTGACCTTATCCGGGTTCAGCTTGATTCCTTTCGCTGGTTTCAAGAAGAGGGTTTGAAGGAGCTGTTTGAGGAAATTTCACCAATTCAAGATTATACCAACACTAGGCTAGAATTACATTTCGTTGATTACGAGTTTCGAGAGCCTCCGCATTCTATCTCCGAGTGTCTTGAACGAGGCCTGACTTATTCCTCTCCTATTCATGTCACGGCACGGCTGGTGGTCAAGGAGACAGGGGAGATCAAGGAACAAGAGCTATTCTTTAGTGATTTCCCTTTGATGACGGATAATGGCACTTTCATTATTTCTGGTGTAGAGCGGGTGGTAGTTAATCAATTGACTCGTTTTCCTGGCGTTTATTTCACTTTGGAAAGAGATCCTTCGAGTGGACGGGAATTGGGCTTTGCTAAGCTTGTGGCTGAACATGGGGCATGGCTTGATTTTGATACTTCTAACCGAGATGTGATTTCAGTTAAGGTAAGCGGCAAACGGAAGATCCCGGTTACTACTTTGTTGCGTGCCATAGGCTTTGAGAGCGATGAGACTCTGTATTCCCTTTTCCAAGATGTTGATAACTCGCCTGAGCATGCTTTTATCCGCTCTACAATGGAGCGAGATCCTCTGATCAAAAACAAGGCTGATGCCTTGTTCGATATCTATAGAAAACTATCTTCTAGTGAAGCCGCTAGCCTTAGCAGTGCCCAAGCTCTGCTGAATAATTTCCTATTTAATCCTCGCCGCTACAGCTTGGGCAAAGTTGGTCGTTACAAGCTTAATAAAAAATTAGGCCTTAATGTCCCCGGGAATTATACTGGCTTGACCCCTGAGGATTTAGTGCAAATAGTCCGTCGTATTATTGCAGTTAACCTTGGCAAAGAACCTCCTGATGACATTGACCATTTAGGCAATCGAAGGGCTCAGGCAGTAGGCTTTCTAATACAAAAGCAATTTCGTATTGGCTTGTTGAGGTTAGAGAGAGCTATTAAAGAACGCATGAGTATTCTTGGCCCTGAAGCGGCAACTCCTGTTTCTTTAATCAACATTCGCCCTGTAGCTGTCGCTATAAGGGAGTTCTTTGGTCGGTCGCAACTATCTCAGTTCATGGATCAAACTAATCCACTAGCTGAGCTAACTCACAAGCGTCGTCTTTCTGCCATGGGTCCTGGAGGACTCTCAAGAAAACAGGCGGGATTTGAGGTTCGCGATGTACATCATTCCCATTACGGTAGGATTTGTCCTATCGAAACGCCCGAAGGGCCAAACATTGGTCTTATTGGCTCTCTAGCTACTTACGCTTCAGTTAATGAATATGGTTTTATAGAGACGCCATATCGTAAAGTCATCCATGAGGTTCCCAATACTGTGGAAGAATTGACGGGGAGAACAATCAGGGAGGATATAGTAGATAGTAAGGGCAAGCTTGTGGCCAAGGCTGGAACATTGATCACAAAGCAGCTGGCACAAAAGTTATCTTCTCTTTCAACTCGTAATATTAAAGTAGTTCCTTTTGTTTCCAGCCAAATCGTTTATTTGACAGCCGACGAAGAGGGTCAATATGCTATCGCCCAGGCTAATACTCTCCTCAATGAAAGAAATGAGTTTGTTTATGACAAGGTTGAGGTTAAGAAGGGGGACAAATATTTCAAAGAATCAATAGACAAAGTAAGCTTTATCGATGTCTCACCAAAACAGCTGTTTAGTATAGCTGCTTGTCTTACTCCCTTTCTTGAACATGATGATGCTAACCGGGCTTTAATGGGCTGCAATATGCAGCGACAAGCGGTACCACTGTTACGTCCCGAGTGTCCTTTGGTGGCCACGGGTATGGAAAAAGAGGTGGCTAAATATAGTGGGCAGGTGATATTTGCCCCTGACGATGCCGTAGTCACTTCGGCGACAAGCTCAAGAATAGTAATCAAAAATGGAGGGGGCGAAGAGCAATCGTTCGATTTAATCAAGTTTGCTAGAACTAATCAGGGGACGTGTATAAATCAACGTCCTATTGTGAACAAAGGAGACAAGGTTAAGAAAGGGCAGGCATTGGTGGATAGTTTTTCTATAGATGGTGGGAACCTCGCTTTGGGACAAAATATCATTTGTGCTTTTATGAGCTGGGAAGGATATAACTTTGAGGATGCCATTATTATCAGTAAAAGGCTCGTTAAGGATGATGTCTATACTTCTGTTCACATTGAAAAATATGAAATAGAAGAGCGAGATACCAAGCTTGGTCCTGAAGAAATAACCAGAGATATACCTAATGTAAGTGAAGAAAGCCTCGCTAACCTTGACGAAAAGGGTATTGTACGTATCGGAGCTGAGGTAAAGCCCAACGACATTCTGGTTGGAAAGATTACCCCCAAGGGTGAAACTGAACCTTCAGCGGAAGAAAAATTGTTGCGAGCCATTTTTGGTGAAAAAACGCGGGAGGTGAAAGATAGCTCCCTGAGAATGCCATCAGGAGAGTGGGGGAGGGTGATCAGAACTAAAGTCTTTTCCCGCGATAACCATGATGAATTACCAGCCGGGGTGAACAAACTTATACAAGTGTGGGTGGCTCAAAAGCGCAAAATCTCAGTGGGCGATAAGATGTCAGGGAGACACGGCAATAAAGGGGTTATCTCTATCATATTGCCTGAGGAAGATATGCCATTTTTGCCGGATGGTACGCCTGTAGATATTATCCTCAATCCTCTTGGTGTTCCATCCCGTATGAACATAGGGCAGGTCTTGGAGGCTCATTTGGGTTGGGCAGCACAGGTACTAAGCTTTAGGGCTATTAATCCCATTTTTGATGGAGCTGATGCTACAACTATCGAGGATGCTTTAGCCCGGGCTTGGATAGCCTGGAAAGCCAATGCTGTTAGCTTTAGCCCTGAGAATTCAAGGAATGCTATGACTGATCTAGAAAAGGTCGGGGAATGGCTTTCTAGTCATGGTTTTGATGCCACAGAAATAATGGATGAGGGATATAAAGGTTCGGCCAGAAAAGCTGCTCTCTGCATATGGCTCGAGGAAGTGGGCATAGGCGACAATCATCAACTTAGGGCTCTCAGTGATAGAGACTTAGAGGGACTAGCACAGAGAGTTTATAAAGAGCGAAAGCTCTATCCTCCTATTTTTGGCAAAATAGAACTTCGGGATGGAAGGACAGGCGAGATATTTGATAAGCCGATAACCGTGGGCAATATTTACATGATGAAACTAATTCATCTTGTCGGTGATAAGGTACATGCCCGTTCTACTGGTCCTTACTCACTCATCACCCAGCAACCATTGGGAGGGAAAGCTCAGTTTGGTGGTCAAAGGTTTGGTGAGATGGAGGTATGGGCATTGGAAGCGCATGGCGCAGCTCATACACTTCAAGAGATGCTCACAATAAAGTCAGATGATGTAATGGGACGAGCTAAAGCTTATGAGGCTCTTGTTAAAGGCGAAGATATTCAACAACTTGGTATTCCAGAATCAACCAAAGTTTTGTTTATGGAGCTACGTAGTTTAGGTTTTGCTGTTGAACTACTTAGCGAGGGGGAAAATGTCTCAATTTGATGGCATTAATGGTATTCGAATAAGTCTGGCCTCACCGGAACAGATCAAGAGTTGGTCTCACGGTGAGGTGACTAAGGCGGAGACGATAAACTACCGCACGTTGAAGCCAGAAAGAGATGGTCTATTCTGTGAGAAGATTTTTGGCCCTGTTAAAGATTTTGAATGCCATTGTGGCAAATATAAAAAGGCCAGGTATAAGGGAGTTATTTGTGATAAATGTGGAGTCGAAGTAGCTCATTCCAGCGTACGTCGCGAACGCATGGGGCATATCGAGCTGGCTGCGCCGGTCACTCATATCTGGTTTGTTAAGTTAGTGCCTAGTCGGCTGGGGCTGCTCCTTGACCTTTCTCCACGGGATTTAGAGAGTGTCATCTATTTTGCGCGGTATATTGTTATCTCCGTTGATGAGGAGGCTAAGCAAAAGAAGCTTCGCCACCTCGAAGAGGAACTGACCCGAAAGATTGCCGAGCACGAGGAGCGCCTCAGCAAGAAAATTGAGGAATTGGAAGCTCAGAGTTTGGAGGAAGAGCTTAAGATAAAAGAGGTAAACCAGCTTCGTGCCAGATTAGTAGAAAAGAAGGAAAAACTTGAGGAGGAGCTAAAAGCAGGTATTGAAGAGCTAGAAAGTCTTCAGCCGCTAAAATTGCTTAATGAAGAAGAATACAGGAAACTTAAGGACAAGTATGGTGCTATTTTCGAAGCTGGCATGGGAGCTGAGGCTATTCTACAGATATTGAAGCAAATAGATTTGGATGCTTTGCACCAGAAACTTCATGAGCAAATCCGTAGCACATCAGGGGGATACCATAAAAGGGTCAGCCAACGGCTACAATTAGTTGAATCTTTTAAACTCAGTGGGAATAAGCCTGAGTGGATGGTTTTAACCCTGCTTCCTATATTGCCTCCGGCGCTTCGCCCCATAGTTCAATTGGATGGCGGTCGTTTTGTTATTAGTGACCTTAATGACCTCTATCGGAGAGTTATTAATCGTAACAACCGTCTCCGCCGCCTTATGAAGTTAGGTGCGCCGGAGATAATTATCCGAAATGAGAAACGCATGTTGCAAGAAGCTGTTGATGCTCTTATTGATAACGGCCGAAGAGGGCGCGCAGTTACCACTGGTAATAAGCATGCTTTGAAATCTCTTGCTGATATCCTGAAGGGCAAGCAAGGACGGTTTCGGCAGAATCTTCTCGGTAAGCGGGTAGACTACAGCGGTCGCTCGGTCATTGTTGTTGGTCCTAAACTCAAACTTCACCAATGTGGTTTGCCACGCTATGTTGCTTTAGAGCTATTTAAGCCTTCGGTTGTGCACAAACTCATAGCGAATGGCTATGCCAATAACCTGAAGAGTGCCCGCCGTTTGGTGGAAAGGGGTAGCCCTGAAGTTTGGGATGCACTTTATGAAGTAGTTAAGGAGCGTCCCGTACTGCTTAATCGCGCCCCCACATTGCATCGGCTCAGCATTCAAGCTTTTGAGCCTGTGTTAATTGATGGAGATGCCTTTCAAATTCACCCTCTGGTTTGCACTGCCTTTAATGCCGATTTCGATGGTGACCAGATGGCGGTCCACGTGCCATTGTCCAGGGCAGCGGTGAAAGAAGCCCGGGAACACATGCTTAGTCCTTATAATATGCTGCTACCAAGTTGTGGTGAACCCGTGGCAACACCTACTCTGGACATAGTTCTGGGTTGTTATTACCTCACCATTGCAAAGCCTGGAGCGAAAGGGGAGGGAAAATTCTTCGGCAGTTTTGATGAGGCCAAGTTAGCTTACGAACTCGGCATTATTGAGCTTGGTGCTGAAATCATCGTGCAGGATCCTTCGTCCCGATTCAATCGGGATTTGGATGGAGGGCAGATAAGTACTACAGTGGGCAGGATTTTGTTTAACGACGCCTTGCCGCCGCAGCTTCGCTTTTATAACAAAATAGCGGATAAGGCTTCCTTAAGGGCATTAGTCGCTGATTGCATCCGTTTGTTGGGTAATGAAGGTGCAGCTGGTGTTCTTGATAGGCTTAAGCAAATGGGGTTTGACTATGCCACAAAGTCGGGTATTTCCATCGCTATGAATGATATAGAAGAACCTCCGAATAAAGTCAAGCTTCTTAAGGAAGCCGACGAGCAACTTAGCCTTATCGAGGATCAATTCAACCACGGCTTGATTGATGAGGATGAAAAGTATGAAAAAACAGTTCAGGTGTGGATGGAAGCTACAGATAAGATTACCAAGGATGTATCCCGGGCGCTGGACCCTTATGGTAGCGTCTACATGATGGCTACATCGGGCGCCAAGGGGAATATTTCTCAAATTACACAGATGGCAGGGATACGCGGGTTGATGCATGACCCCGCAGGAAGGATAATAGATTTCCCCATTAGATCGAGTCTCCGTGACGGATTGACACCTATGGAGTATTTCATTTCTACTCATGGCGCACGTAAAGGATTAGCTGATACTGCCCTGAGGACATCAGATAGTGGTTATCTTACCAGACGCCTTGTTGACGTTGCTCAGGATGTCATCATAATGGAGACAGATTGTGGCAGCATCGAAGGAGTTTGGATATCTCGGGAAGCTGCTGACAGCTCCCTTCCTCCATTCGAGGAACGGATTACTGGCTACTTAGCGGCAAGTGAGATTGTTGACCCCCGTACAAATGCACTCATTGTTAAAAGGAATGAGGAAATTGATGAATTTAAGGTGAAACAAATTGTCGAGGCGGGCATTATCCGAGTGCACATAAGATCGCCTCTCACCTGTCGTTCTCGATTTGGCGTTTGTCAAAGCTGCTATGGAAGAGATCTGGGGAAGAAGCAATTGGTAAAGCTCGGCACTGCTGTAGGAGTTATCGCTGCTCAGAGCATCGGCGAGCCTGGAACTCAGCTCACACTGCGCACTTTTCACACTGGTGGCGTGGTAGGTGTCGATATTACTACTGGGTTGCCTCGAGTAGAAGAGCTTTTCGAGGCTAGAACACCGAGTGGCAGTGCCATCATTTCTGAGATTGATGGTACAGTCGAAGTAACCCATACTGATGGAACAACCATAGTCAAGGTCATCAGCTCTGAATCCTATTTGGATGAATACCCAATTCCGCCGGGAGCGGAGCTAGCCGTAACTGATGGGCAAGCAGTGGATGCTGGTAGTATCCTATTTTCTCTGCCAGAGAAGCCCAAAAAGAGATTACCAGCGCCGGCAAGTCGGGGCCGTGGTGAAGCTGGGCAATCTATAGTAGCTAGAGTAGCTGGTCAAGTCATCATTGAAAGTGACCGCGTTTGTGTTAGGTATGAAGAGAGAGAGGAGAGAGAATACAGCGTCCCCCACGGTGCATATTTGCTAGTTCGATCAGGTGATAAGGTCAAAGCTGGCGATCGGCTTACTAGGGGTCCCATTGACCCCCATGATATCTTGCGTATTATGGGGAAAGACGCAGTCCAGCAATATCTGATTGACGAAATACAAAAAGTATATCGTGCGCAAGGGGTGACTATACACGACAAACATATTGCTATCATTACTCGGCGAATGTTAAGCAACGTGAGAATTATTTCCTCAGGTGATACAAAGCTCTTGCCCGGCGAGTTAGTGGACCGATTTGACTATGAAGATATAAATGCCAAGGTGCTGGCTGAGGGAGGTGAGCCAGCAACAGCTCAAGCTGCGCTTCTCGGCATAACCAGAGCTAGCTTAAGCAAGGACAGCTGGCTAGCAGCTGCTTCTTTCCAGGAAACCGGCCGTGTTCTTGTTGATGCCGCCATCAAGGGCAAGGTAGATAGACTTCGTGGTCTTAAGGAAAATGTTATTCTTGGTAAGCTCATCCCATCTCGGCTCCTCTCTCTGAGTCTTGATGATGAGAAAAAATTGAAGGAGGGGAGTCTCGATGAAGAGAAGACTGCGAATCTAGAATTAGAGAGCCAGTGAAATTTTGCCCGATTAAGTCGGGGCAAGGGTTTAGTGATGCGGCTTGTTTCAGGTAAAACAACAGCAGAGGATAGCTTTATTGACTTTGACCTGCGTCCCAGGCGCCTTAGTGAATTCATAGGTCAAGAGAAAATTAAAGATAATCTGAAAATAGCTATTATCGCTGCTCAAAAAAGAAGCGAGCCACTAGACCACATTATTCTTTATGGTTCTCCTGGTTTGGGGAAGACTACCCTGGCCTACATCATTGCTGCTGAGATGGGAGTCAATATTAAAGTTAGTTCTGGGCCAGCGATAGAACGCACCGGAGACTTAGCAGCTATTCTTACTAATCTGCATGAAGGGGATATCCTGTTTATTGATGAGATACACAGGCTTAGCCGTGCGGTTGAGGAAAAACTCTATCCGGCAATGGAGGATTTTGTTTTTGACATCTTTTTAGGGAAAGGTCCGTCTGCTAGAAATTTGCGGTTGAATTTGCCCCGATTTACCCTAATTGGGGCTACTACGCGTCTTGCTCTACTGAGTCCTCCCCTTCGCGACAGATTTGGGATGACATACCATCTTGATTTCTATGACGAGGCAGCAATACAGAAGATTTTGGAGAGGTCGGCAGCTATTCTGAATGTGAAAGCAGGGAGGGAAGGGCTTGTCTTGATTGCCCAGCGTGCTAGAGGCACCCCGCGAGTGGCCAATCGCCTCTTAAAGAGAATCAGAGATTATGCTCAGGTCATGGCAGATGGAGTAGTCACCAAGGAAGTGGCCCTGGAAGGACTTTCCAAGCTGGAGATAGATTCTGTGGGTTTGGATGACATAGATCATAGAGTGCTGCATACAATAATTGACAAATTTGACGGGGGTCCTGTGGGTCTGGATACCATTGCTGCTTCTATTAACGAAGATGCTGACACTATTATGGATGTTTACGAGCCGTATCTTCTTCAGTTAGGTTTTTTGGAACGGACACCTCGTGGCAGGGTAGCTGCTAGGCTGGCTTATGAACACCTGGGGCTGCCTTACAAAAAGGATATTCAGTCTCAATCTAGCTTGTGGGGTCAGAAACAGAGTTAGTCCTTGGCTCTTTATGGTTAACCGCATAAATCTTTAAAATCCTAAACACTAAATCCCAAATGCCGATTTCATCGAGCATCCTCGAAAAGTCGGGACAAATTCAAAATCCAAGCAAGGATAGTTTTGAACCTCGATTACGTCGGGGAGGCTCGAATTTTGAGCTTGTTTAGGGTTTAGAATTTTGGATTTTCAGTTCTTCTAGGGATGACTACTGGTATGCTCTGGCTTGCATCCATACCGGGATGGCAAAAGCCGACAAAGAAAAGAGCAATAGCAGCCAACTCCAGGAACAGATGTTCCCTCCGGTTGCCGTGATTACCGCGACTAGGACTACGAGTGGTGGAATTAATAAGCTAATAATTTTATACTTACGTGGCTTGAGGCGGATGAAGGCGATGGTTGCTGCTGCCAGAGCAATGAAACTAATAACTATCCAAAGCGCATTTGTTTGCAACCTTGCTGTCCAGTCGCTTGCCAGAAGCTCATTGCCTTTACCCAGGGATGAAAACCAAGCGAATGTCACAAGCATGGGAGCTAGCATCAGTGATGCATATAGCCAATCTCGCCTTGCAGTTTGTCTTACTATATGGATAAAAACGAAAAGAGCTAGGGGGAGATATACAAGCGCTGCTATCCAGCCCCAACCTTGGGGGAGGGAAAGCAGCAGTATACCAGTAACTATTACTGGCATAAGATAATATCCTAACCAGGGGAAAAACCATATTGGCTTACCTCGATGCCAACCATAAATTGCCATGCCTACGATTAGTGCTAACACTATTGACACGCAGACGATATTTTGCCAGTAATATGAAGTGAAGAGTAAAGCAACCAGAAGGTGAGGCAAGGCGCTGAAAAGTGCCTCTTTCCAGCTACCTTGAGCATGTGTTTCATAGATTTGCTGGGCAATTAGTTCAGGGGAGCCCAGAGATTGTACTGCGATTTTGCTTGCTTCCTCGCTAGTTAGCCCATTTTCTTCTAGCTCCCGAGTTTTTTCTTCGAGATGTGTGTAAAGCTCTTCAGCCACGCCGTCCTTTATAGTCTGGTCAATCTGGAGGTTGGCTTTAAACTTGTTTAAATAATGGCTTATGTTGCTCGGCATTTTAGCCCTAAGTTGTTTCTGCTTGTATAATTGCTTTAACTGCCGTAGAAAAATCCTGCCAAGTGGCTAACCTTTTAGCTAGGACCTGCTTTCCCTTTTCAGTTATGTAGTAATAACGTCTTTGCTGTCCATTAGGTAGTATCTGCCATTTACCGGTGATAAGATTGTCTCGCTCTAAACGGTGGAGGGCGGGATAGAGAGTACCTTCTTTAAACTGGAAATACCCATTACTCCTTTTCTCCAATTCCTTTACTATTTGGTAGCCATAGGTAGGCTGACGACTAATTAAGGAAAGCAATAGGGAATCAGTGTTTCCCTTCAATAATTCACGTCCATAATTCATCCTCGCACCTCACTAGCATAGTGATTTCTCCTTCAATATAGCATTGGCTTATTATATTGTCAATATCGGTGAGGCTCTATAGTGTATGGTAGTAAGAACCTTTGAGTGGAGCTGAGATTTTTCGCCCCGACTAGTCGGGGCTTGTGAAGACAAAAGTGAAGGTCTCAGGATGCTAGGATGGGAAGAGTTCAGAATGATGGTTTTCGTTGAAGCTATTCGTGGGACTTACGCCCTGGAATGCGGTTTTGAAGGCAGAAAGGCGTGTGGGCAGGGGCGCTCAATTTTTTGCCGCAGTAAGACAAGGGATTAGGCTTAAAACCCCCGATACTATGCTAAAATTTCAATTGATGCCAGACATACGTTATGTTATTCGCCCTATGAGGTATGAGGATATCCCCGAGGTAGTTCAGATTGACAGGGAGGCTTTCCCTGGTGAATGGGTGTTTCGCTCACAATCAGCCTATAAACAGGATCTTAATAATCCGTCCGTTCGTTATGTAGTGGCTTGTAAGAAAAGGGATGCCTCAGAATCTGAAGCGCAAGCGGCGCTGAAGCTGCCTTGGTTCAAACGGCTCTTCACTGGTGAGCGTCATCTTAGTATCTCCGAAAACATAGTTGGCTTTACTGGTTTCTGGATGATGTTGCAGGAGGCACATATCATTGCCATTGGTGTCAGGAATGGTTATCGTCGGCTGGGCATAGGCGAAGGTTTGCTCATCGCAACCATTGAACTAGCACAGATATTGAATGCTAACGTGGTCACTTTGGAAGTGCGTGCTTCTAACGAAATAGCTCAGGAACTCTATAAAAAATATGGCTTCCAAGTAGTGGGGAGGCGCCTGAGGTATTATTCAAGCGACGGAGAGGACGCTATAATCATGAGCACGGATAATATCACCTCTCTGCCCTTTCAAGCATCTTTCCAACAGTTGAAAAAAGCCCACGCTGAAAGACACCCCGAGATTTTTTATCAGGTCTGCTAACTATATTTATTTAGGATAGCCTTGAAGGAATCTATAACCAACCCTAGCTGCTCTCTATCAGCAGCAAAGGTGGATAGTTTGAAAGACCGGGCCAGACCTGGCTGTGGTCCCCAGATGCCTCTTTCCTTTAATTCTTTGTAGAGGAAGTATCCCCTCTCTCGGACTCGCTTGGAGATTTCATAGAGTGCCGGGGCGTCAAAGTGCAGCAAGTCATGCCTATGTGGTTTTTCCCCCAATTGTATAAAGCCTAATTTCTCAAGTTCGGCAGAAAACCACTGTGCCTTAGACACCTGTTCATCCCAATGCTGAACTCTTTCTTTTACCTGGGGAAAGGAAGCTATGAGTGTTATCAAAGGGACGCCCCTTACAGTGCAACCCAGGAGTTCAATCTCTTTGTTGCTATGTATGCCCGATTTTCTCAACACTATCTCTTCCCATTTCTTCTTCATTCCCAATACCCCTACAGGTCCTGCCGAGGCCATGCTCTTGTGCCCACTGCCAATAATAAAATCAGCCTTCATCTCTTCCATGCTTATCGGCATTCTGCCTACAGCATATGCCCCGTTAAGGATATAAGGGATATTGTATTCTTGAGCGATTTCTCCTAACTTTCTGGCGTCAGGAAGATTTCCATAATTGCCATCAGGATAAGTCAATAGAATCAGCTTAGGGGCATGTTTTTTTATGAGTGGCTCATATTCGTTGACGTCGACTCTAAATTCCGGATGTCCGGAATGAAGCACTTCGATTATGTTCAATCCCACCCTTTCGGCAGCCACGACCGTTGTATAATGCCTGTTGGCATCAACTAAAATCGAATCCCCAGGCTTAGCTAGTGAATGCATCACCATGAATTTAGCTTCTCGGGCTCCATGGGTTATAGTGGCAACTTCACAGCCCAAAAAGCGAGGTAGGAGGTTCTGGACGAAGTCTCGGATGGGGGGGTTGGTTATATTACATAAAACTCCTTGGCAAAAGTCGCACACAGAATATCCATCCCCGAATTCCACCAAAGCCTCCTTGGCAGCCTCGGTGAGCATGCCACCTGTTTGTAAAGGCATGAGGTTAATAAGCGCTTTATGTTCCCTTCGCAATGACATTATCCCAAATCTTGACCTTTATTACTTAAGGCAACCGCGAAATCCTAGAATCAAACTGAGCCAATTCTAACAAGAAGTCGAACAAAAATCCAAATGTTTACCCTTAGATGAGTTCAGGAATATTTGGGTAGTGTGAGGCTACCTTAACAGCATGATCAGGAGTGCTATTACCGAATATGTTGCCACGCCCACAAGGAGTGAGCCGGCTAAGCCAATGCGGGGCAAAAGAAACATCACAGCAATGACATAGAGCACCCAGGGTGGCAATAGTATTAGCATACTTTTGGTATAGGAAACAGCAGCTTGTGTTCCACTAGCCAGGTATATACTGCAAATAGTTACCACGCTGACAGCGGGGAAGAAGGCAATAAATGCCGCCAGCAGACTTTTTGCGTGACTTCCGAAGTAAGTTGCGGCAGCGACTACAGCTCCGCCAATCACAAAATATACTGGCAACATCTTGATATCCATAGTGTTCCCTCACATTACAATATCTTGTTATCCTAGTACATTAGGATTTAGATATTAGTATTTAGAGTTTCTTCACATCTATAGTCACGAATACTGCCCCACCGACTCCTATTTTCTTCTGCTGCCCTTCAATATGCTGTCGTACAGCCTCGGGAATCTGGAGATTAAGGTCAGAAAGATGTCTTACTCCCTTCACCTGATAAATTAAGTTATAGTTGCTGCTTTCTATTGCTGCGGCGGCACCCATGGCAATAGCACGCATGTAGTTTATCCCCGTATATACTCCTGAGGGCACAACATCGCTATAGATAGTCCCATTGGCGACACAGATTTCGTTGAAACCAGCCGGGCCAATTAGTCTCTTGCCAGCTTCCGTTTCTACAACCTTCACCTCAATAGATTCGTCTTTCCAGGCCAAGAATTCGCAGGGAGCAATCTCGTCTTTGTATTTGCGGGCTGTTTCCTCGATCGCTTTGGCTATTTCTTGCCCTCGAGCAGTCTGAGGGCTGGCGATATAGGTGATGGATTCGGCTATCTCTTCATCCGAATACTCAACGATGGTAAATTGTGGGTAGGCTAGCTTCCTGATATCGTCTACTTCATAGATAAGCATTCCCAGCCGCTCAATGCCAAAGCCGGCGTTGAATACTGGGTATTTAATGTCGAAATTCGCTAGCGCTACCGGCGAATACATTCCAATGTCCGCTATCTCGAGCCAGTTTCCTTTATGTTTGACGAAGACCTCCTGCTCTTGTCCCGGCGCATAATATTTGGACGTTGCTATCTTGGTCTCAAATTTGATGTCGGAAAAACCATATTGCTGCATGATATTCTTGGTAATCGCCCTACCCGCATCTAAAGACATTTCAGAATCCATGACCACGATAGAGGCTGAGTGGTGGACTCGCAAATGCCGAGCATCTTCTCTTTGCTCGTTGCGATACCTGGGACCCACAGAGAATAGAGCGACCGGGAAGCTGTCCCGATTGCATCGGGACTGCAATGCTGCTAATGTATGAAACCAAGTAGCCGTCATATGGCTTCTTAAGGTCTTGTTGGAGGGCAGGGGCTTTAGTTCTTTCAATTCGGGGAAAACTTTATCGAGGAGCTCCGTAGCTTGGTAATCCGTGATGCTCAGTCCGGCGATGAGCTCTTCGATGAGATTATCGGCCTCGATTTCCCCTTTTTTGTAGTTTCTCAAAATTGTCTGAAGCTTTTCGATGTCGATTTCCTCAGCTATTTTCTTTATCTCGGCTATTCTTTTGGCGCTCAGACCGATGTCGGGGCGAGGCAGTTCGGCTAAGTAGAAAGCTCTGTCGAGAATCACTCGAGCTTCCGGCCCATACTGTTTGACTACATCAGTATCGGGCAATATAGTAAGGTTCTCGACCTCATCGAAACCGAGGTCTAATAGAATCCGGCGGGATTTCTGAATTAATTCCCGAACAAGGTGAGGTGTGCCTTTCTTCGTGAGAACGATTTCCGTGCCAGTGGGGATAAGCTTGCCCGTAGCTACCCAGGCATCAGTAAAGTTGGCCTTTGCTCTGGACTTTATTTCACCCGTATCGAAGGTTGCCATAGGTGCAGAGTATACCTCAAATACCGTGAAGGTAGCTAGCCTTCTACTGCTTCTTTTCTGGTGCGTCTTCCACTTTCTCCACCTCGATGGTGCATTCTGTGACCAGTGCAGCAATTGCTCCCAGCGCAGCCAGCACTGGAGCTGCGAGGGCTGTTACCGTCGCTACACCGACACCTACTGTCAGAGGGATGTCTATCAGAGGGCGTCCCTTGTGTATCAAGCGAACCCTTCTGATATTTCCGTGGTGCACCAGCTCCTTGATTTTCTCAACTACGTCACTTCCATCTACAGTGAACTTCTCGGTTGCCATTGTCTTTAGCCTCCTTACTTGCCGATGAGCCGCAGCAAATATTGCTTCAGCATGTCTAGTGCCGCATCTGCAGCGTCCCGCTTGTTCTCCTCGCGGTTTCCCGGGAAAGTATGTTTGTGACACAAACTCTCATCTCTGGCAGCCAGGCCCAAGTAAAATAGCCCCACCGGTTTCTCTGCACTACCACCTGAAGGCCCGGCAATTCCGGTATCGGAGACGCATATGTCCACATTCAAGAGCTTCCTGCCACCTCGAGCCATTTCCAAAGCTGTTTGCTCACTCACGGCACCGTATTCTTCAATGGTTGCCTTTTTTACTCTCACCACGGCAATCTTCACTTCGTTGCTGTAAGCCACTACCGAGCCCTTGAAGTAATCCGAACTGCCGGGCACATTAGTTATCCTGTCGGCTATCCTGCCGCCGGTAGCTGACTCGACAGTGCCGATGGTTAAAAGTTTTCCCGTGTTGGCCTGGTATTCCTTTATTAGCCGGGCGATTTCTGCTTCCAGTTCTGCCATTATTCTCTCTTATCTGCTAAGTGCGTTTTAATTTTATTCATTCCACCATCCTCCGCCGGAACAAGAAAGTGCCTAAAGCAAAGAACACTACGGCATAGCCCAGAACCCAGTAGAAATCTGTGGCAATGTCATTGAAACCAGCACCATGCACTATGATATCTCTGACTGCATCAACAGCATGGGCAAAAGGAAGAGCATTCCCTACGTCATAGAACACGCCCCCTATCATTTTTAAGTCCATCCAGATTCCTCCGAGTAATGCTACGAGGGTTATTGTTATTGAGCCAACACCCGACGCCTGATGCGCAGCAAAAAGCAATCCCAGAATCATTCCCAGTCCCACACAGCATATCCCCATGACGAGAAGGATAAGAAAAGCCAGACCGGCATTTCCAAGTACTTCGAGCCCCAGCAAAGCCCCTATGCCAAAGCACACCGCTATTTGCAGAATCACCATGGGGATGTAGGGTAGGGAGTAAGACAAAATAAAATCATGTGGCTTGAGTGGGGCGGTGAGGAGCCTTGATAAAAGTGCGCCTTCCCTATCTCGGGCGAGCAGTATGGCTGAAAACATTAATAAGAAAGCAAAACTGAAGACCGCCATTCCCGGTACTAACATGGTAATAGTGAGAAAGCTTTGGTCTCCCATATTCCGACCAAGAGACCAGAATATGGCCAGAAAACCCGCGGGAATCCCTATTTCGAGGCCCATGGATATAGGGTCTCGCCACATCTCCTTGAAATTTCTTGTGGCCAATTCCACAAATCTCATTCTCTTAACTCTTTTCCAGTAAGATGCAGAAATACATCGTCCAAAGTGGGTTGTTTTAGAGACACGGACTGAATGGCAATTCCCCTGGGGCGCAAATAATCTACTATCTCGTAGAAACTCAATTCTTTAGCTCTAATCTCAATTCCATCCTCTGTCGCTTTTACTTCTGAGTATATCTCCTTGAGACCCTCGATGGCACCCGGCGTCAGGTTCTTCGCCTTGACGACCATGACTTGCATATCGGAGATGCTATCTTTTAACTCTTGTGGAGTTCCCAGGGCTGCTATCTTGCCTTCGTCTATTATCGCTATTCTATCCGCCAGGGCGTCAGCCTCTTCTAAGTAATGGGTTGTAAGCAGTATCGTTGTTTTACCCTTAAGCTCTGCTATATGTTCCCACATGCCTCTTCTCGACTGAGGATCGAGGCCCAGGGTAGGTTCATCCAGAAATAGCACCTGGGGGTCAGAAACAAGAGCCATAGCAATGCTGAGCCTCCTTTTCATCCCTCCTGAAAATTTCCTTACTTGCTCTTTTGCCCTCTTAGTTAAGCCTACTATCTCCAGCAATTCCTCTGACCTCTCTTTCACTTCTTCCTTCGCCAATCCACGTATCCCCCCAATCAAGCTCAAGTTTTCCCAGGCGTTAAGATGCTCTGCTATTGCTGTCTCCTGTGGCGAGACATCTATTATTTGTTTCACTGCCATGGGGTCCTCATTTATATCATGACCCATGATCGTGGCTGTGCCGCTGCTGGGCTTGAGCAAACAGCACAGCATCTTGATAGCAGTTGTTTTGCCAGCGCCATTTGGTCCCAGCAATGAGAATAGCTCTCCTTCCTTGATAGACAAATCTATGTTATTGACTGCTACCAAATCTCCGAATTTCCTGGAAAGGCTGAATGTTTGAATGGCAAAACGATTGCCGTTTGTCCTGTAGCTCATAATTCTCCTATTTGCTGTTGCACTTTCCTCTACTTTATCATTTTAGCAGGTTTCCTTGCTATAATTCACTGGTGGCTGAATTGAGCGACATAATCACCTTTCTAGGCACTGCCGGTGCTCGCTTCGTCGTGGTTCGCCAGTTTCTGGCTTCCGGGGGTGCCTGGCTTAACCTTCGTGACACTCAAATACTCCTTGACCCTGGGCCTGGCTGCCTCGTTCAGGTTGCCAAGATAAAGCTCGATGCTACGAAACTGGACGCTATTATCTTGTCTCATAAGCATTTGGACCACAGCGGGGACATTAACATCATGATTGAAGCCATGACCGACGGAGGCACCAAGAAGCGCGGCATGGTATTCGCTCCCGCCGATGCCCTGAATCAAGACCCTGTTGTTTTGTCTTATCTGCGGTCTTATCCCCAGAGTATGCAGGTCTTAACCGAAGGCGGGTCTTACACAATAAACGACGTTTCTTTTACGACCCCGGTCAGGCATAAGCATCCTGTGGAGACATACGGCTTTGTATTTAAAACGCCGCGCCATACCTTCTCTTGGATTACCGACACCAGATATTTTGACGATTTGGCCAGTCATTATGGAGGCGATTTGTTGATTATCAATGTGGTTCGCTTGAAGCCAGGAGCTCCTCTTGACCATCTATCTCTTCCTGAAGCCCGGAGCATAATCGAGCAGGTAAGGCCAAGGATAGCCATCCTGACTCATTTCGGCATGACCATGTGGCGGGCTAAGCCCTGGGAGCTAGCTAGGAAATTGACCCAAGAAACCGGAATTGCGGTCATTGCCGCCAGGGATGGCATGAAGTTCGACCTGGCACAATTAGATTGACCCCCAAAAGTCTTGCAGACTTTTTGGGGTCGCCGACAAAATTGATTTTGAGCCTAACCGGGTGGAGTTAGAGAGATGATATGACACAAGCTCTAACTTAACATTGTCCTTCTGAATAATATAATCCCGGCAGCAAATAGGACGACTGCCCAACCAACAAGCCAGTAAAGATCGGGCATGATAGCTGAGAGAGAGGAGCCGTTGATAACAGCTCGAGAGGCGTCTATGGCATGGATGAAGGGAAGGGCTTCAGCAACCCTTTTAATAGCTGAAGGCATACCTCCCACTGAGAACCAGGCCCCGGAGATCATAGCCATGGGAACGATGAAGAGCCAGACAATACCCGTTTGAGACTCGCTTTTAACTAAGCTGCCCGCTATCATGCCTATCCCGATAGAGCAAAGCCCGATAAGAAAGAAGATAAGAAAGGCGTACCCCAGATTGCCGACAACAGTCAAGCCCAGTGCCATCCCTGCGCTAAGATAAATCAACGTGGAGATGATGAGCACCGGGATGAAGGGCAAGGAATAACCCAGAATGAAATCCCAAGGTCTTGCCGGGGTGGTGAACATTCGAGCTAGAAAGCCCTTCTCCCTATCATTGGCAATTATCTGCGCCGCTGTGGAAACCAGAATCATGAGTCCGTAAACAGCTATGCCGGGAGCAAAGAAATTGACAACATCATTCTTTATTTTGCTTTCCGTTCCTCTTAGCTCGACAATTAAGGGGGGAGCCACTCCCAGGAATTCAGAGCCAACAGCCTCTATTATAGGTTTTACTTGTAGACCTAGCATCGGGTCGGCTGCCTTGTAGACTAACTCCAAGTTGATAGTCTGTTGGGCCTGCTTTGCCTCCTCGAATCCTGAGGGAATGAATAAATAAAATGATATTCTGCCGTCCTCTAGGTCCTCTTGGGCCTGAGATTTTTCACTGTATATCGGCTCATGCAGCTCAATAGCCTCTGTGCTTCCGAGATATTGTATAAAGGCAGAGGAGGTTTGAGAATGGTCTTCATCCACTATGCGCATCGAGATAGGGCTGGCCTGGGCTCCACCCATGGCAGAGCAAAATACCAGCATAAAGGCAACGGGCATTCCCAGGAGGAAACCCAGAAGCACTGGGTTTCTATAAATCTCCTTCAGATTCCTTTTGCCAATTTCCCAGAACTTCATTTCCTTCACCTCCTTTCTAGTCTCTAAGCTTCTTTCCCGTTATCTGGATAAAGACGTCCTCCAGGGTTGGCTGCTCTAAAGCTGCGGAATAAACGGTAACTCCTCGAGAATGGAGATAGTCCACGATCTCTTTGAAGTCTAAGTCCTTGTGGGAAATCCTAAGCTCCCCATTGACCTTCTCCACCCTGGAATATCTGCTTTGTAAATCCTTCATGACTTCGGCGGTGAGATTCTCCGCCGAGATGACTATGCTGCGCATCTCAAGGGCATTTGTCTTTAGCTCTTGAGACGTACCCAAAGCTACAACCCTTCCTTCGTCAATAATCCCTATTCGGTCGGAGAGGGAATCGGCTTCCTCCATATAGTGGGTGGTGAGAAGAATGGTCTTCTTTCCCTTAAGCTCAGCTATATATTCCCAGATGGCTCTTCTTGCCTGGGGGTCGAGGCCTAAGGTAGGTTCATCCAGAAATAACACCTGAGGGTCGGAGACAAGGGCCATAGCGATGCTGAGTCTCCTTTTCATCCCGCCGGAAAACTTCCGCACTTGGTCTTTAGACCTTTCCATAAGCCCCATCGTCTTCAGTAGTTCCTTCGAACGGCGGTTTACTTCGTTAGAGCTCAGGCCATAGACCTTGCCAATTAGAGCCAGGTTCTCCCAACAGTTAAGGCGCTCGGAGAGCACAGTGTCTTGAGGTGATACGCCGATGAATTCCTTGACCTTAAACGGCTCCTTAGCAATATCATAGCCTAATATGGAAGCGGTCCCTCTGGTTGGCTTTAAGAGGCAACATAGCATCCTGATAGCGGTAGTCTTCCCTGCCCCGTTAGGGCCGAGGAGGGAGAAAAGCTCGCCCTGCTTTATCTCTAGGTCAATGCCGTTTACCGCTACTAAGCCATCAAACTCCTTGGTGAGCTTAAAGGTTTGTACTGCATTCATTTTTTCCCCCTCCTTTTAGAAATAATAATACACTCATTTAGGCAGGAAGGTTTTGAGTAAATTCCATGAAGGTTCTAGTCTCAACTCCCAGACGTATGATGTATCGACTACATCCGGGTTATTGCATTTCCAGCACCCCTTTGTGATGTTTGCCGCCTCACGACGGTCCCAGTTTTTCATTATCTCATCGAATGGGGAGGCTCTCACATTTCCATAGGGTCTGTCATGGTTGAAACAGTTCGTTACGTTGCCTTCTGGAGTCACGGTTATAAAAACAAAAGGGACACGGCAAACGTAAGGCGTCATATTCAGCAGGTATCTCTGCAGATAAGTTCGGGAATTATTTATTGGATAGCCTCTCTTTTTTAAGTCAAGCAACTCCCTGGCTGCTTGCTGCTCTGACTCTCGCGATGCCAGAGCCTCCTTGTTCGTCTCCCCGGTTTCTCTGGAAATCCCTTCCTTTGCCGGGCAGACCCAAAGCGATACGCCCAGAGAGCGGGCCAGGTCTGCTATTTGCCCTATCATGTTCTCATTCCCTCGGTGGAGGAGACAATTGATTATAATTTTCTTAGGCGAGTTCATCCTCTTCAAGACCTCTATGCCCTCGATAGCTTTAGCAAAAAGACCCGGCATGCCCCTGAATGAATCATGAGCCTTGCTCTCCGGATAATCCAGGGAGACTATAATACAGTGGACTTCTTTGCCGATTTCATGTGCTCTGTCTGGTAGAAGAAATCCATTGGTGATCACCGTCGTCATCATTCCGTTTTCACGGGAAGAACGACAGAGTTGGCCAAGGTCTTGGCGTAGGAGAGGCTCCCCACCCCATATCGCATTTACTAAAAATCCCGCATCCTTCGCGCCCCGATAGAGCCGTTCGATCGCGCTTGTTTCAAGTTCGTCTGCTTCATTATTACGCCAAAGACACGTCGGGCACTGGCAATTGCACCGTCCTGTGATCAGATGGGAGAGCAGAAACGGGCCCCGCCTGTCGGCCCGACTTGCTAAGATAGTTCTAACAAAGCGGGCGATCTGTCTCCAACCCCAAGGTGGTCGTGAATCCCGTTGCTTTTCTAGCATAGCATGTACCACCCCCCTCCTACATTATCCTAAATCAACCCACCAAAATCTTCTACTTTTTGGAGCCCCGATAGGTTCGAATTTCGGATTCACATATTTCCACGGGAATCACGAGATTTTGGTAGTTGAATTCAATAGAATTAGAGCTTCTTGGCAACGGCATATTTTCCCAGAGGGTCCCCCCTCAAGTATCGTCTGCGCTGGAGCGTTTCACTTCCGTGTTCGGGATGGGAACGGGTGGTTCCACTCCGCTAGAGTCACCAAGAAGCTCTCTTAATAAAGTATAGCCTATCTTCTAAGGGTATGCAACTTTTGAGGCTTGCCCAGGGAAAAATTTGAGTGTTCCTGTGCTATAATGGTTTCAAAATCTCATAGAGAGGAGGTTTGTTCTCATGGATTGGGGTATGCAAAACCGTCTGGCGCAATTAATTCAAGCGGATGGTCGCTGTTTGTTTTTACCTGTGGACCATGGCTATTTTCAAGGTCCTATCAAAAAACTAGAGAACCCGCGGAAAACACTCGAACCTCTCATCCCCTATACCGATGCGATTTTTATTACCAGGGGAGTTTTGAGGTCATGTGTAGACTCTGATAAGGCGAAACCGATTATCCTGAGAGTCTCCGGCGGCACCAGTATCAAGGGAAAAGACTTGGCTCACGAGGGAATAACTACCTCGATGGAGGAAGCCATCCGACTCAATGCCTGTGCCGTGGGCCTCTCTATCTTCGTCGGAACTGATTATGAACACGATTCCTTGCTAAATCTGGCCAAGCTTGTTGACGAAGGGGAAAGGTATGGCATCCCGGTAATGGCAGTTACCGCCGTGGGCCGAGAACTGGAGAAGCGTGAGTCTCGCTATCTTGCTCTGTCCTGTCGTATCGCTGCTGAGCTGGGCGCTCGACTGGTAAAGACCTACTATTGTGAAAGATTCGAGAGGGTTACCAAGGGCTGCCCCGTTCCCGTAGTCATTGCTGGTGGTCCGAAAGTAAGTAGTGGATTTGAAGTGCTTAAATTTGTTTATGACGGTATTCAAAAAGGCGCCATCGGCGTGAATTTGGGGAGAAACATCTGGCAAAATGAGCACCCCGTGGCTATGATAAGAGCCCTCCGCGCTATTATCCATGAGAACGCCACTCCTGAGCAGGCCCAGAAACTATACGATAGTGTAAAGAGTGGGAAGGCCTAGCAGTTGTGTCCACAGGTAAGCTCTGGAATTAAGAAAATCCTAAGCCCTGAAGTGAAAACACTAAATCCTAATATCTAAACCCTAAACAATGTCAAATAACCAAAGTACAAATGACCAAAACAGTTTAGAAATTTGAATTTTGACATTGGGATTTGTTTAGAGCTTAGGGGTTAGAATTTGTCTTGGTGCTATGGTCTCAGGGGAAACTATCATGCGCGTAGCTATGTATTACAGTAATCGGGATGTGCGGCTGGAGGAGATGCCTGTGCCGCAGATTGGCCCTGGCGAGGTACTGATACAGGTGGAGGCCAGCGGAATCTGTGGCACCGATTTGCTGGAGTGGTATCGCCGGCACAAAGCCCCTTTAGTCTTGGGTCACGAGATTGCTGGTGTGATTGTGGCTGCTGGGAAGGGGGTAAAGAAGTATAAAGTAGGTGACCGAATCGCCGCCGCCCATCATGTTCCCTGCAACACCTGCCATTATTGTCTGAGTGGACACCACACCGTCTGTGAGACCCTGCGTCGCACGAACTTCGACCCCGGTGGTTTTGCTGAATATGTGCGGTTGCCGCGCATCAATGTCGAGCAGGGCATATTCCCCTTACCTGACGGAGTATCCTTTGAGGAGGCGACCTTTGTCGAGCCGCTGGCTTGTGTACTGCGCGGGCAAAAACTAGCCCGTCTACAGGCAGGGCAGACCGTGTTTGTTATGGGTTGCGGGGTGGCTGGGCTGCTCCATATACAACTGGCTCGAGCTTCAGGTGCCAGTGGCGTTGTCGCCACGGACGTCGTTGACTATCGTCTCGAAGCAGCCCGAAAGTTTGGAGCCGATATTGCCATTCATGCCAGCGAATATACTCCAGCCTACCTACGCAAAGTAGCCGATGGTCGCCTAGCTGACCTCGTCGTGATATGCACTGGCGCAATATCAGCCATAAAGCAGGCGTTAGAGTCGGTGGAGCAGGGAGGCACTGTCCTCTTCTTCGCCCCCACAGAGCCGGGCGTCAGCGTTCCCATATCGGTGAACGACCTGTTCTGGCGCAACGAGATAACGCTCACCAGTTCCTATGGTGGCAGCCCGGCCGATTATGCCGCCGCCTTGGAACTGATACAGGCTGGCAAAATACGTGTGCGGGAGATGATTACCCATCGGCTGGGCTTGGTGGAAACCGGCCTGGGGTTCCAGCTTGTCGCCCAAGCTCAGGATTCCCTCAAAGTCATCATCGAGCCGCAGAGGTAGATAGCGACTGCTTTCCAAGCAGGCGAGAATATCAAGTAGCAATATGGCTGATTGTTACTCGACGCTGTGTTTACACCTTCAACAATCAGCTTGCTGACTCAACCATCCGAACCTAAAACGGAATGGCCAGTTTACTCCGAAACACCAACTCATTTGTTCTGGAATGTGCATCCATAGTGCTATAATTATATTAAATGGCTATTCCGCTAAAGGAACAAAAAATATTATTTGCCAAATCAGGTAATCGCTGTGCATTCGAAGGCTGTCGCCGCATTCTTACCGCCGGAGCTAGCCCACCAGATGGACCAGTCGTGTTAGGTGAAGCCGCACATATCGTTGCCGAGAGATTTGATGGCCCACGTGGGAATTATCCTTTGCCTCAAGATAAACGCAATCAGTATGATAATCTGATTTTACTATGCAATCAACATCACCAACTCGTTGACTTTCAGCCGCAGACGTATACAGTCGAAAAGCTTCGTGCTATGAAACAAACCCATGAGAAGTGGGTTGAGCAGGCCCTTGGGTTAAAAGATGAAAAGCTTGTCTTGCTTACTCCAAATGTTGAAGATACCGTTTACAGTACGCTTCTTTGTGTGGAGCGATTGCCTCCATATATTTATGGTGTGCCTTGTGATGTCACAGCTGAAAAGGCTGTCCAAGCTCTCATCCGGCCAAGGCGTAACCACGAAATAACTCCTTTTATTATTCGTGGAGGTATGCTTTATGCATTCCAGAACATGAATGCATCAGGTAATCCTTTTGAAGAGTTAGTTCCTGGAAGATCTGCGGAGCAATTTCAATGTCAGGAATGGTGGGATGATCCTGATAAGATGAGATGGTTTGTCCAACTTTTAAATAGAACACTGAATAAGCTTACGGGCCGTCGTGGCTTAATGTTAGATAAAGAACATCATCGGTATTACTTCGAACCTCCCCAACCAAATCAAGGACTAACTATCCAATATCGCCCGTTAAACCAAAAAAAATCAACTCGAAATGTAGTTTGGCAGCGCCGAAGACGACTAACTGGTGAACCGAGAGGGTATTGGTATCATCGGGCTGTTTCATTAAGGTTTATTAAAATAGGTACGAGTGAATGGTGCCTTAGCATAAGACCAGAGCTTAGAGTCACAGTGGACGGCTTTTCCACACCTCCTCCGAGTAGAATTGGGCCACGCGTGACCAGACAAAAATCACATCGATTCAACTATGACCTTCTTGTTGAGGTAAATTTCTGGCGAGACTATTTGAGTGATGGGAGACCTCGTATAAATCTCTCATTTGGGCCTCAACAGTTACTAATAATATCAACAACACTAATTAGTAGTATTGTCTCGTGGCCTGGAATACCTGAAGAATATGCCAAGCCTTTCAAGAATGTACGGTACATAGATGACCTTTTTTCATGGGGTGAACTCTCACAACTAGAATCAGCTATAGACGAGGACTTAGAAGAAGAACTCAGTCTTGAAGATATTGAAGAACTCGCAAAGGAAGAGGGAAGTGATTAGTCAGTCCGTGATAAATTGTGAATATTTCTCCGAGCCACTTCTGATTTTCGGTAACGATGGATTACACGTGGATCCTAAGTCTGGAATCAGCCGATATGGCCCTAGGTCACACGGGTTTGCACGCCATCCTGACAATGTTAGGGTAGGATTAATTGGGACTGCGGATACTATTGAAAAATCTAGAGTTTGGCTTCAAAACAATGCCAAAGGAGTAATAGGTGACGAAAAGCATCCTGAATTCCCCGGGTTTCAAAAGGATAGGGGATTCTTTTCGAGTTTACAATTCGATGATGATTGGGTTGAACAAATAACACAGTCTGAAATGGAAGAAGTCCTTCAGATTCGTTCCTCATGTGAAAGATTTGTAGCTGCTGTAGGGTTGCTGGAGCAGAAATTGAAGATATTGTCCGAGCGTGACCAGCCTCCTCATTATATTGTTGTTGGATTGCCAGATGATCTACTTCGTCGCTGCAAAGTAGTCCGCTATTTTGAAAAAGGACTTGGAGAAGTACATCGTGACCTTCGTCGTGCGTTTAAAGCAGTTGCTATGAAATACCATATACCGACTCAACTATTAAGACAGCCAACGATGGAAGGAAAAGACAAGGATAATCCATCTAAGATCGCATGGAATTTTTTCACAGGGCTATATTTTAAAGCAGGTGGTATTCCTTGGGGGCCTACTGGACTATCCCCAGGCACATGTTACGTTGGAATTAGTTTTTATCGCCCACTTGGCTCAACCTTTTCACATATGCAGACTAGTCTAGTTCAGGCATTTGATGAACATGGCGAAGGGATCATTCTACGCGGACATGACATTGAGTGGGATCCTCAAAAAGAAGCGAGTCGGTCTCCGCACTTAAATGATGAGCAAGCTTATGAATTGATTGAATTAGTGCTCGATCGTTATAAGCAAGAAATGAAGCAGTTGCCAAGTCGGGTTGTGGTGCACAAGACCTCCCAATATTGGCCTTCAGAGCGGCAAGGTTTCAAAGGAGCATTGCGTAAGCATGTAAATCGATATGATTTGCTTGCCCTACAGCCACAGAGTGAAGTCAGACTAATTACACAGAGTAAATATCCACCACTTCGTGGTACAAGATTCTCTGTAGGTGAGTTAGATTATATCTACACAACTGGCTTTATTTCAGATCTTGGCGAATTCCATAGCATGCACGTTCCGTCTCCACTTCTTATCTCCGATCATGTTGGCCAAGATACTCCTCGAGAAACATTGATACGTGAAATATTAATGTTAACAAAAATGAACTGGAACTCCGCTCGCTTAGGTGGACTTCTACCCATTACCGTAAGGTTTGCTAGGCTAGTTGGCGATATTATGCGCGAAATCCCCGCGGACAGAGACCCGCTCCCACAGTTCAAGTTTTATATATAGTGCATTTATGCTAACGTCATCATAATCATACACAATTAAATGTGTATACTAAGAATTCCAGGGACACCACAAACTACTCAGTGATAATATCTAAGATAGCAGTTGCTTTCTAATTGGGGGCTCAGTTCACCTCTTCCATTAGCCAGTTGAGGACTTTCCTCATTACCTGAGTGCGGTTGTCTCTGGTTACCACGAAGACTTCGACTTCAGGATGGCATTTGACCTGGTCGGCAAAGGAATGGGGATTGAGCATTATGGTGCCCAAGACTTTCCTGCCACTGTTTATGGCTTGCATCGCAGCTTCTTTGAAGCGGGGTGACAGGAGCTCCATCTTGCCAATCTCATCAATAACTATCAAGTCGCTTTCTTTCAGCGCCTGACGCAGAGCAGAGACGCCAACCCTATCCAAAGCGTCGATATCTACTTTGTATTTGCTTACCTGATAGGGGCTGGAGATGCTGACATGAGCTAATATCGCCTCTTGACCATCAAGGGTAACAATCTTGAACCCTTGCCTTATTCCCCCAGTGCGTATTTCTTCGGTGTAGAAGCCACCTGCCTCGACTTTGGTCCTAGCCAGGGCTTCTTTGATGAGAGCAGTTTTGCCTGTGCCCGGCTTGCCGGTCAACAGGAGGGCTCTTTTCATTTCTCCTTTGGCGGAGCCTGGGCTTTTATCTTTTCCTTGAGCTTCTTTTGCCGCCGCCGATGCTTTAAGGCCGCTATTCTTTTCTTCTTATACATATCTCCGCACTAAATCTAAGTTGTTGGGATTAATCTACCATATTGCAAGTAATGTGCTGGGAATTGCGCAACTTATTGGGTTGGCCTGTGACAAGTAAGCTCGTTTGAAGATTCTCCCCCTCTTAAAAGAAGAGGGGAGATTTTAAGCCTCTGGCACTTCTATGGATTCTTATATTGTAAGAGAGGTGTAGTTTGATATTTGAGTGGTAAATACCTAAGTGTTAGAATTCTGTCTAGATTTGTGGAGACAGGGCAATTTTGTAGTGGGCTGGGGGTAGTAGAAGGTTAGATGAGAAGGATATATCTGGACCATGCGTCTACCACACTAACTCATCCAGAGGTGGTGAAAGCCATGCTGCCTTTTTTTGCTGAGGCCTTTGGCAATCCTTCAAGTATCCATTCTTACGGGCAAGAAGCGAGGGGGGCTGTAGAAGAAGCTAGAGCCAAAGTAGCGAAACTTATAGGCGCCCGGAGTGAGGAGATTGTTTTTACCAGCGGAGGAACCGAGGCGAATAATTTTGCCCTGAAGGGCGTGGCATATGCTAATGAACGTAAGGGAAATCACATCATCACGACCGCCATTGAGCACCATGCCGTGCTGGAGCCGTGCAAGTTCCTGGAGAAAAGGGGATTCAAGATAACTTACCTCCCGGTAGACGGGCATGGCTTGGTTGACCCTCAGGATGTTAAGAAAGCTATTACCACTAAAACCATCCTCATCTCAGTTATGCATGCCAACAACGAGGTGGGCACGATAGAGCCTGTAGAAGAAATAGGTGAAATTGCCAGAGAAGCCGGGGTCTATTTTCACAGCGATGCTGTGCAGACAGTAGGGCACATTCCAATGAATGTGGATGAACTCAAGGTGGACTTGCTCTCCATTTCAGGGCACAAATTTTATGGACCTAAAGGAGTGGGGGCGATATATGTCAGAAAGGGCACTAGGTTAGTTTCCCTTATGCATGGTGGGCAACAGGAAAAGAGTCGCCGCGCTGGTACGGAAAATGTTCCGGCTATCGTGGGGTTAGGCAAGGCGGTGGAGCTTGCCGGTAAGGAGGTGAGCAAGGAAGCAGAACGGCTGGCTCATCTTCGGGATAAGCTAATTAAAGGTCTCGGGGAGAAGATTGACCGTATCCGACTAAATGGTCATCCTAGGAGAAGGCTGCCCAACAATGTCAATATCAGTGTGGATTTTGTGGAAGGGGAGTCCATGCTATTAAGTCTTGATCTGGAAGGTATCTGTGCTTCCACTGGCTCAGCCTGCAGCTCAGCAAGCCTGGAGCCATCCCATGTCCTTCTGGCGCTGGGGGTTCCCCCTGAGCAGGCTCATGGTTCGCTCAGGTTTACGCTGGGACGAGAAAATGCTGAGGCCGATATAGAGCGAGTGCTGGAGGTTCTGCCAGGAATTGTCGCTAGGTTGAGGGTCATGTCTCCACTCTTAAGAACTCAAAGACAGGAGTGAAATAAATGACTGACGTCTGGTCACAATATAGCGAGAAGGTGATGGACCACTTCAAGAATCCTCGTAATGTCGGGGAGATGGAGAACCCTGACGGTGTGGGGCGGGTCGGGAATCCGGTGTGCGGCGATATTATGGAGCTTTACATTAAGGTCAAGGATGGTATCATTGTTGACGCTAAGTTCAAGACCTTCGGCTGTGGAGCAGCCATCGCCACCAGCTCCATGGTCACGGAGATGGTGAAAGGCAAAAGCATAGAAGAAGCTCTGAAAATCTCCAACAAGGCAGTAGCCGAAGCTCTGGACGGGTTGCCGCCTGTCAAGATGCACTGCTCAGTTCTGGCTGAGGAGGCGCTTAAATCGGCTATTGAGCATTACTTAGAACACCGGAAACTGAAGAAAGGGACCTAGCACCGGAATTTCACGATAATCCCAAGTATGTACCCACCTTCTCCACTGATTGCACATTACAGGACAAGTTCGGTTGCGCGACATTGTAAGAGACACGAAAGGGGCTCAATAGGTGTTCTATGGAATAACGGATAACAGGGTAGCCGGTTCAATGATTCATAACGTGGGCTGCCCTTGACTTGCGGATTTCGATAATATAATATCCAAATAAGTGCAAATTTGGATAACATAATATCAAAAATGGAGAAAAGCGATGAAGATATCCGAAATAATGGAGCAGAACCCTTGGTGGGTTCGTAGACCGGTGTTGGCTGACTATGACGGGATCTTTGCCCGCCTTTTTAAAGGAGTGGAGCCAATCTTTTTCCAAAGGAAGGCTCTTGAGTTCAAGAAAGGAAACATCTATATCCTTCGGGGATGCCGTCAGGTTGGAAAGACAACCTATCTTAAGGATACAGTAAGGAAGCTCATCCTGAGTAAAGGAGTTACATCTGAGCATATCCTTTACCTCTCCCTTGACTTTTTTACTTCAAGGAGAGAACTTCGCAATGTCATAGATTTCTTTCTCAATAGGACAGTAGATGCAGAGGAAGTCTACATCTTCCTTGACGAAATTACTTTTCTCAAAGACTGGAATCTTGAGCTTAAATATCTGGCAGATCAAGGGGTTACACGGAAGGCTATTGTCGTAGCTACGGGCTCAAGCGCTGTTAGGCTCAAGAAGGAGGGGGAACTTTTGCCGGGAAGAGGACTTGAAGGCAACGAGTATTTCTTTAAGCCCTTAACTTTCCGGGAATTTGTCCTACAGACCGCCCGCTCTATCAGCGATTTCTCTCCTTCCCCGGAATTCCGGAACAAACTTTCTTGGCTTAGGGATGTTCTTCTTAATACAATGCTGGATCTTGATTTAGGTCTCGAAGAAGTGAGGAAGAAAGCCTTTGAAATCATGCCCTATCACAGTGAATTGCAGTATCTCTTCAGGATTTACCTTATTACCGGTGGGTTACCTTTGGTCATCAATAACTACCTCAGAAATCGTCATAAATCAGGCAGAGAGAACATTGACTCGTCACTCGCTGAGGTCTTTATGAGGAGCATTCTGGGTGATCTCTCCAAAGTTCAAAAACAGGAGGCCCTCGCCCGGGATATCCTGAAAGCTATCGTGGAAAAATACGGAACGCGATATAGTTTCTCCAAACTCGCTGGAGAAATAGAACGAACCCACGTTGCCACCATAGACTACCTGGAATTTATGGAGGACTCCTTCATACTTTCCATACACTATGCGTACGACTTTAACACAAAGGACATCAAATCTAAAGGGGAAAAGAAAATCTATTTCATTGACCCCTTCGTCCGCCACTCGATGAGCAGCTATCTAATGGGCAAAGAGGTATGGGATGTCATCGCTGAAGCCTTAGAGAACGAAGAGATTCAAAGTAGCTTGGTGGAAGGGATAGTGATGTCTCACCTCCTGACTCACAAAGAAAAACCCTATCTTAAAAAGGGAAATACTTTTCTCTGGACATATTACGACAGGACGAAGGAGCTTGATGCTGTGATGAGGCTGGATCGGCAGTACCAAGGAATAGAGGTAAAATATCAGATGCGCGTGAGCGAAAGAGACGTCAAGAAAATTCCTGTCATTAAGGATTATATTATACTGAGCCGAGATGAAATAGCTGAGAGGGGAAATGTCTTAATCATGCCCGCGGCTCTTTTCCTTTCTATTCTCCCAGTTTCCGAGGGGAACATTTAACAGGGCTTAGCAGAGAGACACATTGCTGGATGAGGAGTAAAGTTGTCTCTCTATTCTACTCTCGTCGAGATAGGAAGCTGGACGGGTGGTGGTTATGGATAAGTGCGTGCTCAAGGAACATCAGAGATTGGAAAAGCACGCTCAGCATTTAAGCATTCAGTTTTGTTTTTCTCTCGTTCCATCCAGTCAGTTAAATGTCTCTGGTACTGCCCCCTTTGAGATTCGTTGACAATTCTTTATAGATGAGCTACTATTCATATGAACGGCAGTTCATATACCGCTGGTGGAAGAGCAAGCAAGATTTCTGAAGTGCATATGGGAACCGACAAGACTCCAGATACTCAAGCTGTTGGCTAAGGGTGAGAGGCGTGTTGGGGAACTCGCCAGCGTTCTGAATAAAGAGCAATCCCTGATTTCGCACCACCTTAGGGCTCTTAGGGAATGCAACATTGTGAAAGAAAGGCAAGAAGCTCAGAAGGTTTACTACAAGCTTGCGGATGCCAGATTAGCTAGGTTAATTATTGATTGCGAAGCTCTAATGAAGGAGCTATCGCTGCGCAAATGTCAGGAGGTGAATCATGAAAGAGAAGGAAATCAAAAAAATGGTGAAGGGTAGATATGCCCGGATAGCCAAGCGAGACCAACAAAGCTGCTGTCCGAGTTGTGGAAACGCCTCGGTTCAAGCTGAAGCTATCGGATACTCAAGAGATGATCTGGGGCATATCCCGGAAGAGGCGATTATGGGATTGGGGTGTGGTAATCCCACTGCTTTAGCAGAGCTAAGAACAGGTGAGGTGGTTCTGGATTTAGGCTCAGGAGCCGGGGTAGATGTATTCCTGGCAGCTAATAAAATTGGCCCCACCGGCAAGGTTATCGGGATTGATATGACGAAGGAGATGGTGGATAAGGCACAGGAAATCGCCAAAAATTATGGCTATCGTAACGTGGAGTTTCGCCTGGGAGAAATCGAGAACCTCCCTCTCAAGGATGAGTCTGTGGACATCATTATCAGCAATTGTGTCATTAATCTGGCACCAGATAAATCAAAGGTCTTCCGGGAAGCTTACCGGGTCTTGAAGCCAAAGGGCAGGCTCACGGTTTCTGATATTGTCTCGGAGCGAGCAATACCTGATGGGACAAGGAATGACTTGAATGCTTGGGCAAGTTGTATCGCCGGGGCTTTGGAACAACAACAATACCTGAGAGAGATGAAGAAAGCTGGCTTCAAGGATGTGCAGGTGTTGTCCAGCAAAGAGTTTTACATAGAAGACGAGAGAAGCCAGACGCCGACGAGGTTTCTGAGCATTACAGTGAAGGCGTATAAGTGAGAAACTAGACTGCAATATAGTCGGCCACGGCTCCAAAATGCCGGAGGTAAATAGTTGGTTGGTCCGATTACCAGTCGGGGCACTATCCTGGTTCTGAGCAAGGGTTACCACCTGCTAATTGTGTATAATAAGGACATGTGATTGCGGGGTTGGAAGATAAAGGCAGGCACATGTTAACGAAGGACGATTTGATTAGATACGGACGCCAGATTTTGTATACCGGCTTTGGTGAAGAAGGACAGAAAAAACTCAAGCAGGCCCATGTAGTGGTAGCCGGGCTTGGTGGATTAGGATGCTCTGCCGCTCTGTATCTCACGTGTGCTGGCATAGGCCATGTCACCTTGATAGACTGTGACCGTGTGGAACTCTCTAACTTAAACCGGCAGGTTCTGCATTATGAGGAAGATATTGGAGAGGGGAAGCCCTTCTCGGCAACACGGAAGCTGGCTAAACTAAATTCTTCAATAAAGGTTACACCTGTCTTCAAAAAGATTACTGAACATAACGCTCGGGAGCTTATCAAGGGGGCAAATTTGGTGATAGACGGGATGGACGACTTCAGGACCAGATTGATTCTTAATAAGGCTTGCGTTGCCGAAGGAATACCCTTCGTCCATGGAGGTGTTCACGGGCTCTTTGGTGAGGTCATTACTATACTCCCGGGGAAAACCCCCTGTCTGGCGTGCATTTTTCCCGAGGTTCCCCACAGGAGAAGCGCAGTCCCTGTTTTTGGCGTAACCCCGGCCTTGGTTGCCATCTTACAGGTGACAGAAGCGATTAAACTTCTGGCCGGGTTCGGGTCTTTGCTAACAGAGAGGATGTTGTATTTCAACGGTGAGACGATGGAGTTCACATTCTGCAAACTGGTAAGAAACCCGGATTGCGAAGTCTGCGGGACAAAGGAGGTCTAGAAATGAGTATCACGATGAGGCTTCATCCATTTCTGCACCACCTTACAGGAGGGCAAGAGATAGTGGAGGTGACGGGGCGCACCACTGGTGAATGTCTGGAGAACTTGGAAAGCCGGTTCCCCGGTATCAGACAGCAGATTCGTGATAAAAAAGGTCAACTACGTCCTTATTGTGAAATTCTTCTTAACTCCGAATCCACTTATCCTAACGAGCTAACTACCCCGGTGAAAGACGGGGACGTGATTGACATTTTGTTTATCGTCACTGGAGGATAGCTACGGATGCCAGATAGGGATGCTGAGCTAATAGAGAAAATCCTGGACCTCAAGGGAAAAAGGAATGCGGTTATCCTGGCCCATAACTACCAGTTGGGTGAGGTTCAGAATATAGCTGACCTTGTCGGAGATTCTTTAGAGCTAAGCCAGAACGCTGCCAAAACCAACGCTGATGTAATCGTGTTTTGTGGGGTCCATTTCATGGCGGAAACAGCCTCTATTCTCTGTCCTGATAAGGTGGTTCTGCTGCCGGATATGGATTGTGGCTGTCTCATGGCGGAAATGATTACCGCGGAGCGCCTGCGCGAGAAGAAAAAAGAACATCCTCAAGCAGTGGTAGTCTGCTACATTAATTCCACAGCCAAAGTCAAGGCGGAGTCCGACATCTGCTGCACCTCTGCTAATGCCGTCAAGGTCGTAGAAAGCCTGGGTGCTCGGGAAATATTATTTATCCCTGACCAGTATCTTGGGCATTATGTCTCTACCAAGACAGGTAGAAAGATGATTCTCTGGCCCGGCTTCTGCCCCATCCATGTCCAGATAAGACCTGAGAGGATAAGGGAGCTAAGGCAGGAGTATCCTCAAGCCAAGGTAGTGGTGCATCCGGAGTGCGTGCCAGAGGTCATCGCCCTTGCCGATGAGGTGCTCAGCACAGGTGGGATGTGCCGGTATGCCCGACGAAGTGATGTCAGAGAGATGGTCGTGGGCACAGAGATTGGGATATTACACCGACTTAAAAAAGAGAATCCCGGCAAGAAGTTTATTCCTGCTTCTGAGCAGGCGGTGTGTCCCGACATGAAACTGATTACTTTGGAGAAAGTTTTGAGGTCTTTGGAAGAGATGAGTCCTGAGGTAAAGGTTCCTGAGGGAATTCAGCTCAGGGCCAAATCTGCCGTGGACAAGATGCTCAGGATAGGCTGAGAATCGTGAAGAAAACAGACAGGATAATTGTGCTTATTACTACTAGTAGCCAGGAAGAGGCTCATGAGATTGCGAAGTCGCTGGTTAATCATAAAAAGGCTGCCTGTGTAAATATCGTACCCAGGGTGAATTCGCTTTTCTGGTGGCAGGGCAAGCTTGAGTCAGCACGGGAGAGTCTCTTGCTGGTTAAAACCAGGGCCTCGCTGTTTCCTGAGGTAGCGGAGCTGGTAAAAAGAATACACAGTTATGAAGTGCCGGAAATCATCGCCCTGCCGATTATCGCTGGCAGCGAGGATTATCTCAAGTGGCTAGACAATACTTGTCAATAACGGTATACTAGCTAGCACGTCTTCGAAGCTGTCGCTTGCTGAGCCAGATGGAGGCCAACCGAAAATGGATGAAGTTGTTATTTCTCGTGCCATTGTGGAAAGCTACTTGAAAGAGTTCATGGGGGCGATGGAGGTGGATGTGGCAGTAGCTGGGGCAGGGCCATCCGGGCTGGTCACTGCCTACTACCTGGCGAAAGAAGGAATAAAGGTGGTGGTATTTGAGAAGATGCTTCGTATTGGCGGTGGCATGCCTGGAGGAGGGATGATGTTTAACCGCATTGTTATTCAGGAAGAAGGCAAGCGGATACTGGACGAATTTGGCGTATCAGCTGAGGAGTATAAGAAAGGGTATTATGTTGCCGATTCTCTGGAGGCTATTTCCACTATTTGCTCGAAGGCGATAAAAACTGGGGCAAAAGTCTTCAATTTGATTAGCGTGGAAGATGTGATGGTTCGGGAAGATGAGAGAGTGAGCGGGTTGGTTTTGAATTGGAGCGCAGTCTCTTGGTCGAACCTGCATGTGGACCCTCTAACTATAAGGTGCAGGGTGGCTGTAGATGCCACCGGGCACGATGCTGAAGTCTGTCGTATCGTGGTGAAGAAGTTAGGTCCGAAGTTAAGGACAAAGACGGGGGAGGTGATGGGGGAGAAGCCCATGTGGGCTGAGAAAGGGGAAAAGGAAATATTGAAAAATACCAGGGAAGTTTATCCTGGGTTAATAGTTGCCGGCATGACCGCCAACACGGTTTTTGGTTCGCCGAGGATGGGAGCTGTTTTCGGTGGCATGCTTTTATCCGGTAAAAAGGCTGCCCGGATAGCCAAGGAATTACTTAGGCAAGGCTAGAGTTACTGACTCGAGGGGATTTTAACTGTCACCCTGAACGATAGTGAAGGGTCTATAGACGCCGTCCTGAGCATGGCGAAGGATTCTTCCCTTCGCTCAGAATGACAAGAATGATTGCGAAAATTGTTATGGCCAAGACAATAGCGGAAATCAACGAGAAAATCAGAAAAGGTAAAGCTGTCGTGGTAACTGCTGAGGAAGTGATTGACATCGCTAAGGAAAAAGGCGTGAAGAGGGCAGCCGAAGAAATTGATGTGGTTACCACCGGCACCTTCGGCCCCATGTGTGGGTCTGGCGCTTTCCTTAATATTGGGCATACCAAACCCAGGATAAAGTTGGGCGGCGGCAAAGTTTACCTTAATGATATTCCGGTCTATACTGGCATAGCTGCCGTGGATATCTTCCTCGGAGCCACTGCTCTTCCTGATGATGACCCCAGGAATAAGTTTTATCCCGGGGAGTTCAATTACGGTGGTGGGCATGAAATCGAGGAGCTAGTAGTGGGGAACGACATAACGCTTACGGCTACGGCTTACGGGACAGACTGCTATCCTCGGAAAAAGCTGGAGACGCTCATCAACATTAAGGACATAAATGAGGCTATTCTGTTTAATATCAGGAATGCCTATCAGAACTACAATGTGGCGGTGAACCTCTCCGATAAGGTTATCTATACTTATATGGGGGTGCTCAAGCCGAGTCTGGGAAATGCTAACTATTGTAGTGCTGGGCAACTCTCACCGCTGTTGAACGACCCCTATTATAAGACCATAGGTGTGGGGACGAAGATTTTCCTGGGTGGTGGCATAGGCTATGTAGCCTGGCATGGCACCCAGCATAACCCCAGTGCACTCAGGGGAGACAACGGTGTGCCAAAGCGGGGGGCGGGGACGCTGGCTGTGATTGGAGATTTGAAGCAGATGAAGACAGGGTGGTTGGTGGGGACAAGCATGCTGGGCTATGGTGCCACATTAACCGTGGGTATAGGTGTCCCGATACCCATACTTTCCGAGGAGATTCTGCGCTACACTTTAGTAACTGATGCTGACATCTGGGCACCTGTGGTGGACTATTCCGATGCTTATCCCCAACTGAAGCCAGATATTCTGGGAGAGGTTAGCTATGCTGAATTGAAGAGCGGTCACATAAAGATTCAGGGAAAGGATGTGCCTACAGCTTCTTTGTCTAGCTATCCTAAAGCGGTGGAAATTGCTAATATCTTGAAAAACTGGATAGAAAGGGGTGAGTTTTTGCTTACCGAGCCTGTGGCTCCCTTGCCGGGGGCGGAGTCAGGCATAACTCTTAAGCCACTTAAGGAGAGACCAATATGATGGAAAAACTCTAAATCCTAAGCACCAAATCCTAAATCTGAAGGATTTGGATTTGGGATTTCGAATTTGTTTAGGATTTAGGAATTAGAGTTTAGGATTTTGCAGAAATGAATGTTTCTAGAAGAATAGTGCTCCACTTTCCGCCTAATATAACAGGACAGCCGGTTGTTTACCGCCTGGTTAAAGATTTTGGTCTCACCTTCAATATCCTTAGAGCTTCAATATCACCGGGACAGGAAGGATTGCTGGTCCTGGAGCTGAGCGGTGAGCAGAAAAACTACGACAAAGGCATCAAATACCTCACCGAGGCCGGGGTGGAAATCCAGTCCCTGAGCCAGGATGTCGTTCGCGATGAATCTCAGTGCACTCATTGTGGAGCTTGTATCACCATTTGTCCCACTGAGGCTTTCTCTCTGGAGCTCAAAACCAGGAAAGTGCTCTTTGACCATAATAAGTGTGTTGTCTGCGGACTCTGTGTTAAGGCTTGCCCGCCTCGAGCGATGATATTGTATTTTTAACCATCCGATAAATCGGGACTCGTAATGACAAGAAGGGCAGGCTCTGCGAAAGGGAAGAATGCATGTCTGAGCCACGCTTCTATCGCCACTGGATTAAGGACAGCGGGTTGGTTTCTTTTGAGGTTACGGTAAAGCAAACAAACTTATATATCCGCTCTCAGCGTAATCTGAAGGACAAAGCTCTTGACTCTGTGTTAAAGCATCGTGGCTCTCTCGAGGCGTATATCGCACATCATCCTCTTTTCC
>CAZWDC010000018.1:0-5643 GCA_964633085.1 uncultured Dehalococcoidales bacterium | reverse complement strand
TGGATACAAGGTTTTGACCCGGGATTTACCAAACGAGTGGCGCAGCGGGGCTGGATAGGTCTGACCTGGCCCAAAGAGTATGGCGGGCAAGGGCGCAGTTATGTAGACCGGCTTATACTCACCGAGGAAATGCTGAGATATGGGGCACCAGCGGCTTGCCACTGGTTTGCCGACCGCCAGATAGGCGGCTCTATCGCCACTTTTGGCACCGCGGAGCAAAAGAGGGAGTTATTACCCAAGATTATAAAAGGGGAAGCTTATATTGGTCTGGGAATGAGCGAACCAGGAGCTGGCTCTGACTTAGCTTCACTGCAAACTAAAGCTATTGAAGACGGAGACAGCTATATAATTAATGGGCAAAAGACGTGGACCAGTGGTGGCTCGTTTGTAAATTATTTCTATTTGT
The DNA here is from genome assembly GCA_964633085.1 of uncultured Dehalococcoidales bacterium. GTDB lineage: Bacteria > Chloroflexota > Dehalococcoidia > GIF9 > AB-539-J10 > RBG-13-51-36. Next base: position 5,237 of record CAZWDC010000018.1, on the reverse strand, counting down.
TAGCCAGAACTGACCCCGATGCCCCCAAACATAGAGGTATCAGTGAATTCATTATTCCTGCAGATTTGCCTGGGATTAAACGCATCCCCATGATAGATATCACTGGTACCGAAGCCTGGAACGATGTCTTCTTTGACGAGGTACGCGTCCCCAAGTCATGTTTGATAGGGGAGAAAAACCGCGGTTTCCTACAAGCCCTTCAACAACTTGATTACGAGAGGAGCGGGATGGAGCGACTCATGGGCAACTACCCCCTCTTTGAAGCCCTCATTCAGTTTACTAAAGAACATAAATTGTCCCAGGAACCTGTAATTCGCAATAAGCTAGCTCAGCTCCAGATTGAATTTGGAGTTGGACGGCTACTCATTTATCGGGTAGCGTTGGTTATGGATGAGGGACGGGCTCCCAACCGGGAAGCAGCCATGTCCAAAGCATATTCCACCGCATTCGAACAAAGGTTAGCCAACACCGCTATGGAAATACTGGGGCCTTATGGGCAACTACTAGGCGACTCTAAACTAGCTCCTATTCGAGGGCTGGCAGTGCATTCCTATCTGGGTTCCAAGGGTTACAGCCTCCAGGCAGGTACATCTGAGATACTAAAGAACATCCTGGCTACCAGGGGACTGGGCTTACCAGCCTCGTAATATGCTCGGGAACGAAGGGGCCAATGACTCAAAGATTCTTCCCCCGACAGGACAGGGCCCATAATGACACTGGAAATGTCTGAAACAGGAGGATAGCAATGAACTTGACTCTTACTGAAGAACAAGAAATGCTAAAAAAGACAGCTCGCGACTTTCTGACTGAGAAGTGCCCGAAAAAATTTGTTAAACAGATGGAACAAAGCGAGACAGGCTATTCTAGAGAACTCTGGCAAGAGATGGCTGAGCTAGGCTGGATGGGCTTGGCTTTCCCTGAGAAATATGGTGGCGGCGATATGAGTTTCCTTGACCTGGCAGTGCTATTAGAAGAGATGGGACGGGCGTGTCTACCTAGCCCTTTTTTCTCCTCAGTTGTTCTCGCAGGCTTAACCATTTTGGACCTGGGTACTGAGGAGCAAAAGCAAGAATACCTGCCCAAGCTAATCCGTGGGGAGAAAATTTTTACTTTAGCCCTAACCGAACCTGGCTATCACAATTACGATGTCTCTTCAATCGCAGTCGAGGCTACCACTCGTGATGGCAACTATATCATCAATGGCACAAAACTATTTGTCTCGGATGCTCATATTGCTGACTACTTGCTATGTGTCGCCAGAACCAAACCCAAAGATGGAATCACCATATTCCTGACCGATGCCAAGAAGCCCAAGATAAATTGCACCCTTCTGAAAACTGTCGCTCGTGATAAGCTATGCGAGGTGGTTTTTGACCAAATGCCGGTACCTGAAGCTAACATTCTGGGACAACCGAACCAAGGATGGAGTGCGGTGCAGAAGACAATCGAGCGAGCAGCGGTAGGAAAGTGCTGCGAGATAGTCGGCAATCTTCAGCGAGTTTTGGAGATGACCGTGGACTACGCCAAGGAAAGGAAACAGTTTGACCGTCCCATTGGCAGCTTCCAGATTATACAGCACTATTGCGCCGACATGGCCACCGATGTTGATGGTGCTAGATTTAGCACCTACCAAGCAGCCTGGATGCTAAGCCAAGGATTGCCCTGCACCAGAGAAGTAGCCATAGCCAAGGCTTGGACAAGCCAGGCTTCCCAGCGCGTTATTGCTCTGGCACATCAAATTCATGGAGCTATCGGCGTTACTATAGAACATGACTTGCATTATTACACCAGGCGCGCCAAAGCTGCCGAGATTGCCTTTGGCGATGCCAATTTCTATCGGGAGGTTGTGGCCAAAGAGATGGGGTTGTGACCATCTATTGAACAGTGAACTTACTAAGACCTTCGCTCAAGCGACGTGGACAGTAGCACTTAAAGAGGATTAGCCGAGATCGTCAAGCTTCGTTTCTAGTTTCTTTTGGCCTAGGGCTACTGTTAAATCCCCTCGAGTCCTTTCTATAATGCCTCGTACGGCATCTGTAGTTCGCCTCAAGCCATGAGCCAGCAATTCCGGGAAGTCCATAGTTATCAATGTTCCGTAGATTTCATCCATTATGGTCAGCAGCTCTTCGCAGCGGGCAAAGTCCCCTCGCCTCAGACTATCTAATATATACCTCCGCAATTCCCCTACAGACTCGCCCAAACCATCTAGATAGGCGGTATTGCTTACTCCTAGCGTTTCTGGCTTAGGCAAGTCCTCCCCGGCAATCAAGGCTAAGGTTATATAGCCTTCAGCTAACTCCTTTTGAGCATCGTGAATAAAACCTGAATGAAGTAGCCTGCCATGTCCAGCCAGGTCGTGGTTTAGCTCTCGAAGTAATTCATGAGCTGAACCAAGGAGTTGCTTTGCCTTATCATGCTCTTGGCGATGCACAGCACGTATGGCATCAGCGCTATGGCGGATTACCTGACGGCAACTACGCAAAGCTTTCTCTCGAGCTTCATCCTCAGCCACGAATTGGGGGCGAAGCTCCGCAGCAATAGCTTCTAAATCTTCTATATGTTTTGACATTCTCCCTTTGCCAAGTCCATTTTTGCAATCAATTTCTGAACAGCTTTCCTAACATCTTCCTCGCCTAGAACAGCGCTAATTACGGCCACAGCATCAGCACCCGCAGACACCACTTCACCAATATTGCTCTGATTGATGCCACCGATAGCTACCACAGGTATTGATACACTGCCTTTGAGTTTCTTAATCCTATCCACCCCAACGACAGTAGCCTCCCTTTTTGTTGCCGTGGCAAATATAGAACCCACGGCAACATAATCGGCTCCTTCTCTTTGAGCTTTCTTGCCTTGGGATAGCGTCGTGACCGAGCAGCCAACTATTTTATCTATAGGCAATTCCCTGCGGATTATAGGCAAAGGCAGATCCTCCTGTCCAACGTGAAGCCCATCGGCATCGACAGCCATAGCTAAGTCGAGGTAATCATTTATTATGAATAGAACGTCTGCTTGACTACAGAGCTCTTTGAGCTTTTGCGCTATAAGTAACAATTCCCCTCTTTTGTCCTGATAAAACCGGGGCTTATCGCGAAGCTGAATTACCCTGGCACCTCCCTTAATAATTTGGCCAGCAATTTCCAGCTCATCCCTGCCGGCTAAAAATTGCCTATCCAGAATAACGTAAAGCCCGGTCATCCTCTCCATTTTGTCCCGACGCTGTATTCTGGAAACCAAATCGCGCTCCAATGTATAAAGGGCAAACCTCACCTGCTGGAAGCTAGCTGAATTCAGCATTGAACTCAGCTCTGGCAATTTAGCTAGTTCTTCTATTACCCGAAGAGATTCTTCCACTCTTTTAGCATTGGCTGTAACCAGGCTAGAGAGGTCTCGCGGAGATTGTTTCGCCTCTGGTTCGTAGCTAGGGCCCATATAAGCACCGACATCACGTTCGGAATCTCTATGAGATAAGAGTCTTATGTTTAACGATTTAGTCTCTTGGGCTAAATCGTGGCGTAGAGTTTTTAACCGCTGGCTCAGTTCAGCATCGTTAAGCAGAAAGCGGGCGACATCTTCCAAAACCCGCAAGCCTTCACTGGAGCGGTTTAGATTGGCATCAATCACACGCAACGGCTGGTGAGACACTTTAACTTAGGGCAGACGAAGCCAGAAATGGTGCGCGGGATAAGTTGGTATTGCCGCAAGCTGTCTTCAGACCTTTTGAAACTCGTAACCAATCCTATCGCCGGGCAATTTTACCGGAAGTACCTTTAGCTTCATTCCCGGCTTAATATCCTCCTCCTTAATACCCTTGCTTAACCGACCAAAGACCCTCACCTTATCAAAATCAACTATAGCCAGAGTATATGGGGCATCGTTCTCAAACCCAGTTGGACCATAGTTTACTACTGTGTAGGTAACTAGTTTACCCTCTCCCTTAATCTCAAACCACTCCACATCACTGCTCAAACATTTTGAGCAATCCATCCTCGGGGGGAAGTAATTAGTCCCGCACTTTCGGCACCTGGTTGCCATTACCTGACCCTTCGCCAGATAACTCACAAAATCAGATGCCTTCGTTTCGGCGGTGAAGCTAACAATGCCAAAATTCTCAAAGTTCACTGGCTACCTCCTTAGAATGGTCACATTACCATATTGTCCGACGCCACCTATATTATGAACTAAGCCTATTTCCGCTCCCTTCACCTGGATTTCACCAGCCTCCCCTCTAAGCTGCTTTACAATGGTTCTAATCTGCGAGCCACCTGTAGCGCCAATAGGATGACCTTTGGATAACAAGCCACCATCAACATTCACCGGTATCTTTCCATTCACATATGTCTCCTTGTCCTCAATCAATCCCACCCCCTCCCCGGGTTTAGCGAAGCCCAAGTCTTCATAAGCCATAAGCTCAGCTATAGTGAAACAGTCATGAACCTCAGCAACATCAATATCCTTCGGTCCCACGCCAGCCATCTTATATGCTTGCTTGGCTGCCTCTTGGGCACACCTCAGACCAGTAAGCGATTCTCTACCAGACATTGTCATGGTATCTGTGGCTGCGCCCAAACCTATTATCCAGATTGGAATATTAGTTACCCTTTTAGCTATGTCCCCACTAGCTATTATGATGCAGGAGGCACCATCAGCGTTGGCACAGCAATCAAACTTCTTCAGCGGGCTAGCTATTACCTCTGACTCTAAAATTTCTTCTAAACTCAACTCTTTACGATAAGTAGCCTTAGGATTTGACGCACCATAATGTGAATTTTTGACCCGCACCTTGGCCAGTTGCTCTTCGGTAGTTCCATATTTAGCCATATGAGCCCGGGCGTACATAGCATAACCAGCAGGCATGCTTATCCCAAAGGGCGATTCCCATATTATGTCCCCTCCTCGGCTCATCCTCTCCGCAGCATCCCGAGAGGTCAAGTCTGACATCTTCTGAAAGCCTATCACTGCTACTACTTTATGAAGTCCCGCCTTTATTAACGACCAACCCACTCTTAGCCCTGTGCTGCTAGAAGAACACACAGTCTCAACGTAGAAACTCGGCTTAGGGGTTAGTTTCAAGTACTCTGAGATTGAGCCAGCTGGTGAGCGCTGCTTATCATATTCTGGTGCAGAACAAATAATGGAGGCATCTATATCATCGTTGGTAATATCCAGCCCCTCCATTGCCTCAGTGTAGGCTTCAAAGCACAATTCTCTGATAGATACACCACATTTACGAG
>CAZWDC010000017.1:0-15679 GCA_964633085.1 uncultured Dehalococcoidales bacterium | reverse complement strand
ATTCAAGACGCTGTGGTGTCCTACCGGGAAGATGTGGCTTTACAGGGCGTGTCTCTGGAAGTAAAGAAGGGAGAATTCATTGGCATTATCGGACCTAACGGCGCTGGCAAAACTACCTTGCTCACAGTGATTAATGGCTTGGGCAAACTGGTTCATGGGCAAGCCTGGGTATTAGGGTCGCGACTCAATGGTGGAAATAGTATCAATCTAAGGCGACGCATAGGCTATGTGGCTCAGGTAGAAAATATTGACCCGCGGTTGCCCATTAGTGTCAGAGAAACGGTGATGGTGGGCTGCTATGGTCGCCTGGGGCTATTCCGTTGGCCAACACAGGCTCACTGGGAAACAGTAGATAAGGTATTAGAACTGGTGGGCATAGCTCATTTATCAGGTCGCCCTATAGGGCATCTATCTGGAGGGGAATACCAGAGGGCAGCCATTGCCCGAGCTTTAGTTCAGCAGCCTGAGATATTTTTGCTCGATGAACCGACGGCTTCCATAGACCAAAAAGCTCAGCGCGAAATTTTGAGCCTGATTCAGCTCATTCACAGGGAATATCATATGACCACTCTATTTGTCACCCATGACCTCAGGACACTGCCCGCTATCTGCCAGCGACTGATTCTAATGAAGGACGGCAAGATATGGCAGCAAGGTAGCCCGGAGGCGATGCTCAGGGAAGAGGTACTGAGTCAGCTTTACGGAGTCCCAATATCGGTAGCGGCTGAGATTACTGGCAACGAGTAAGGGGTGATATAGATTTGTCTATTTTACAATACCACTTCATGCAAAATGCCATTCTAGCTGGGTTATTTGGTGGCATAACCTGTTCTGTGGTGGGCGTGTTCGTGGTTACCATGCATCTCTCATTTATTGGCGTGTGCATTGCCCACGCTGCTTTTGCCGGAGCGCTCCTGGGCCTTTGGCTGGGGTTTAACCCCCTGATTGGTGCCTTGCTCTTTAGCCTGGCTTCGGCAGCTATTATCGGACCCATAGCTGACCGTGGGGAGCTGAATCCTGACACTTCCATAGGCATTGTTTTCTCCTTGATGCTGGGATTGGCCTTCTTGTTCATGGGCTTGATGCCGGGAGCCAGAACGGAAGCCTTAAACCTGTTCTGGGGGAGCATATTGACTGTTACGCGACAGGACATCATCTTCTTAGCTGTGGTAACTGGCGTAATAGTTGGGCTGGTGCTCATTTTCTACAAGGAAATCCAGGCAGTGATTTGTCATCGGCAGGTAGCCTTAGCTGTGGGCATACCAGCCACAGCCATTTTTTATGGCTTGTTGTTTTCCACCGGGGTGACCATAACTGCCTCGCTGCAAAGTATTGGTGGCTTGCTTATTTATAGCCTTATTCTCAATCCCGCTGCTGCCGCCTATCAACTCACTTATAGCTTAAAGCGCATGCTCCTGATAGCTGTGGCTTTCGGTGTTATTTCTTGCTGGGCGGGACTGGTAGCCTCATATTTGCTGGATATTCCCTCAGGTGCTGCCATAGTGATAACTTCCGCTATTATCTTCGGCCTAGCCACGGCATTCTCGCCCAAGAGAAAAGTGAAGGGATGGCAACAAATTCAACTGGCAGGTTAGCCATGAGGCTTCAAGAGTATTTCGACCAACTAGCCCCGACCTGGGATAAAGAGCTTACCCAGGAGAGATTGGAGCGCCTGGGCAACATCGTTAAGGAATTGGGCATCGAACCTGGATATTGTGTGCTGGATATTGGCAGCGGTACGGGTGCTCTCTTGCCCTTTCTAATCGCGGAACTGGGTAATGAAGGAAAGATTGTGGCCCTAGATTTTTCAGCGGAGATGCTGAGTCAGGCGCAAGCCAAAAACTTCCCACCCATCGTTCATTTTGCTCAGGCTGATGTCCTGGCTATTCCCCTAGCTGATAGTTCCGCGGATCTGGCTATATGCAACAGTGCCTTTCCTCATTTTAGCGATAAGGTCAAGGCGTTAAAGGAAATAGCCAGGGTGCTCAAGAATAACGGGCGGCTGGTCATCTGCCACACCATGAGCCGGGAGATGCTTAACCAGCTTCATCAATCCATTGGCAGCATAGTTGCCAATGACCTTCTGCCAGACGAATCTCAGCTTAGATGGCTGATAAAGCAGGCAGGGTTGAAGATAACCCACTTCGAGGATAGCCCAGAACGATATCTGGTTATTGCTGAGAAAAGCCCGCTGATGGATTAAGTGGTCAACTTGGAATGTTGACAAATTCTTTGATTTATGCTGCAATTAATTGCTATTGCAATGAGTTGTAACAACCAAGGGGGTGGGAATGATATAAAGTCTATATTCTTGACGTAATGTTGGCCGGGCATTCACAAAATACAAAAAAGGAGGTAAAGAGATATGGCATGTTTTCTGGTACCAATGGGAGAGGCGATTGTGACAACAGTGGTGCAGAAGGCTATGGAGAAGAAAGAGAGGAAGATTGGCGGTGAAGGGACTATAAAAGCAGGGTTGAGCTGGAGCCGGAGGTTAAGCTGGCTGAATAAGATGTTATGGGGTGGAACAGCACTGTTGGCGTTGGAGCATGTATGGCATGGAGAAGTTGTCCCCTGGCCGCCCTTCTTGACGGCAATGGAAAATCCAGCCGAAATCGGGCCAATGCTTCACGAGATGGCGACGATTGGTGTAGCCATGGCTATAACTGTCACAGTTGTCTGGGGGATAATGGTCTTGGTTACTGAACTAAGGGCTAGGGCGGCTATGCCCAAAGTGAAAGAGAGTCCTGCCGGCGGGGGTGCTTAATGTGGCTAATAATGACGGCGCTGGCCGCAGTAATCGCAACGGCGATATGGTATGTAAAGTCCCCGGAAGATAAATATAAGCTGGGCTTGCTGAGCCTGTTTTTCTGGGGGGCAACGCTCATGTGGCTGGTTGACCACGTGATGGCCTATATGACCGAAGGGGGACAGTTTTTGGAAATAAATCTGGATGCAACGTTGCTGGGAGTTGCAATAATCGTTCTCGCTCTCTTCGTGTGGGAAATCGTGCTACTCATCAGTGACCCCAAAGGTGTCTTGAAGAAAGCGCTGAAAAATTAACAGCTACTTTAGGTTGTTGCTGCAGCTTGCTGCCGCTTGCGTTACTAGTAACGACGACGCGGGAATAGGCTAACTGATTATTCCCGTAATATGAATCATTCATCAGTCTTGAGCTTCAAGCTCAAAGCTGATGTCCAAAGCCCGAGCGGAGTGGGTGAGGGCGCCAATAGAGATAAAGTCCACGCCGGTTTCGGCCACAGCTCGAACATTATCCAGTGTGATTCCCCCTGAAGCTTCAATCAAGGCACGGCCACGAATGGATTTTACCGCTTTACGCATATCCTCGAGACCCATATTGTCAAGCATGACGATATCTGCCCCAGCTTCAACGGCTTCCAAAGCTTCTGCCACGGTTCTGACCTCCACCTCGACTGTCAACCGCTGGGGAGCATTTTGTCTGGCTCTGGCTACAATCTCTTTGATATTCAATCCCTGGCTGCGGAGCGCCGCTATATGATTGTCTTTAATAAGTATGCCGTCGCTTAAGTTCATACGGTGGTTCTCCCCACCACCTACTCTGACAGCATACTTTTCCAGAGACCTCAAGCCCGGCGTGGTCTTTCTGGTATCCATAATGCGCACGGGCAATCCTTCAACGCTTTTCACGTAACGATTGGTCTCCGAGGCAATGCCACTCAAACGCTGGAGAAAATTGAGGGCGACCCTCTCTCCCTTGAGAATGCCGGCGATGCTGCCTGAGACTCTGGCTATTTTGCTGCCCGGCTTGACTCTAGCGCCATCCTCTAGAAGAATCCCCACCTCTAACTCCGGGTCCACTCGATGGAAAACATGTTTGGCAACGTTTATACCAGCCAGGATGCCCTCTTTCTTGGCTACAATAAAGCCGGCCCCTTGCTGGTCACGATGTATCAAGGAGTCAGTGGTAACATCACCCTTGCCAAGATCCTCGGCTAAAGCGCGGTCGATAATTTCCTCAATCTGGAGCTTACTTGACATTTTTCTTGAAAACGATATGCCGCTGCCATTCTGGTGAAGTGTGTGGGAAATCTGTGCGGAAGTGAGCGCCACGGCTTTCTTGACGGAGCAAAGCAGCTTCAGTCACAAGCCTGGCGCATAATACCAGGTTGTTTAGTTCATGAGAAGGACGGTCACTGGGTTGGGGCAGGAGCTTTTCCCAGGTGGCCAAAATGCGTGCTGCTTCCTTGAGGCTTTTGCCAGAACGAATGATTCCTACTTTATCCCACATGAGTGACTGTAGGTTAGGCAAGTTAAGCGGTGGAGCATTGGATAATGGCTCGCGATTAGGCAGGGAGAATAAATGATAGCTGGTAGTTGATGTCTGAATGCTATCAGGAGGAGTAGACATCTCAGTCCTTTGCACTATCCTCTTACTGAAAACAACCGACTCAAGCAGAGAATTGGAGGCTAGACGGTTGGCACCATGCACGCCAGTGCAAGCAGTCTCGCCAGCAGCAAATAGCCCCGGAATGTTTGTCTCCCCCCAAGTATTGACCTTTACTCCTCCCATGAGGTAATGGGCGGCAGGAGCGACGGGGATAAGTCCTTTGGTAATATCCAGACCATGTTCGCGGCAAAAGCGATATATATGGGGAAAACGGGTGGTAATTAACCTAGGTGGCAAATGGGTAACGTCCAGGAAAACTCTATCGCTGTGGGTTTTCTGCATCTCGTAGACGATACTGCGAGCTACTATGTCCCTCGGCGCCAGCTCAGCCTCGGCAACATAATCGGGCATAAAGCGATGACCTTCCACATTTCTGAGTATGCCACCTTCTCCCCTGACCGCTTCCGAGATAAGGAAGGGAGCTACTCCGGGCAAGCGAAGAACAGTGGGATGAAACTGGAAGAATTCTATATCGCTTATTTCAGCGCCAGCTTCAAAAGCCAGAGCTATGCCGTCACCAGTAACCACATCAGAGTTGGTAGTATATTTATATAATCTTCCAGCGCCGCCAGTAGCCAGGATAAGAAATTGGCAACTGTACTCCTCTACAGAGCCCGTGTGGCAATCAAGCGACTTCACACCGATGACTTGGCCGTTCTTAACCAAAATTTTGCTGGCCAGGCAATTTTCCAAGACTTTGATATGACTGGAGCGCACATGGCGACTCAGAGTAACCTCGATATGCTCCCCGGTGGCGTCCCCACCGGCATGCATAATACGCGGGACGCTATGAGCTGCCTCCCTAGTCAAGGTAATTTCACCATTTAGAGTGTCAAAGGGCACTCCAAATTTGATTAAATCAGCGATGCAATCAGCCGCTTCCTCAGTCAAAATGCGCACTGCTTCGGCATCGCACAAGCCATCTCCGGCAGCTATAGTATCCCTGAAGTGGAGCTCGGGAGAATCATCCTTGCCCATGGCCACAGCAATGCCGCCTTGGGCATATCTGGTATTACAGTCATCTATGCTCCCCTTAGTCAAGATAAGGACACTACCCCGCTTTATGGCCAGCAAGGCAATATAAAGTCCGGCAATGCCACTGCCAACTATAATATAGTCATAGTGATTCATTTACTCTACCACCCTTCCGCTGAGAGGGAAACACAGAGGCAAGGCTGCACAAAAGCTGAACAGGTTTCAAAAATGCATCGCATTCCCAACTTGTCTGCTGGTAACCGCCTGATGTCTCAGGTTCCCGATGTTAGAATATTCCCTTACTACTTTCCTCAACCTCTTGTTTGCCGAGTATGCTGTTTCTGGCAACCTTCATTGTTGCTCCTGATTCCAGCTTGAGAATTACGGTGTCTTCACCAAGCCTTTCAATTTGTCCGTAAATCCCCCCAGCTATAATCACGTTGTCCCCCACTCTTAGTTCCTTCATCATCTCCTCATGTTGTTTTTGCTGCTTCTGCCTGGGTCGGATCATCAAGAAATACATAATGGCAAAAAGCGCTACCAGAAAGATAAGCATTACCCATGTTTGGTCCATACGTCCTCCTTTAATCTAGTTATTTCTTAACCTGGCCTATCAGTGACCAGGGACTTGTTTTCTCAATCTGGACTCTGGCTAATTGGCCCAGCCAGTCGCCAGCGTCTTGAAAGAATACCAGCTTGTTGCTCCGGGTGCGTCCGAACCATTTCTCCCTCTTCTTGCCTTCTACCAGCACCTCCACTTGCTGGCCTTGAAGTTGTGAATTGATGTCACCAGCTATAGCGGCTTGAAGCTCTTCAATTTTATGGAGCCTTTCCTTCTTTATCTCTGCAGGAACGTCATCTTCATATTCCCGCCAGGCGATCGTGCCCGGGCGAGGAGAATAAGCTGCCACATGGATGGCATCAAACCTCATCTCCTTAACCAGAGCTAAGCTGCGCTCAAACTGTTCCTCTGTTTCTCCAGGAAAGCCCACGATTATATCTGTGCTCAGAGATATTTGAGGCACCTTGCTGCGAATAGTGCGAACAAGCTCTCTATATCGTTCCACAGTATACCCTCGCCTCATAGCCTTCAATATATCATTATCCCCAGACTGAACAGGCAACTCCAGATGTTCACAGACTTTGTTTAGCGAAGCCATAGTGTCAATTAGCTTCAAGGTGATGTCTTTAGGGTGATTTGTTAGAAAGCGAATCCTGAGAAGGTCATCTATATTGCTCAATTCATTCAATAAGTCAGCAAGGTCAGGGTGCCCGGGCAAATCGTGTCCATAGGAATCAACGTTCTGTCCCAGTAAAGTTACCTCTTTTATGCCTCGATTCACTAGCTGCTCTACTTCACAGACTATTTCCCCTAGAGGGCGACTCACCTCTCTTCCCCTCCTATAAGGGACAATGCAATATGAGCAAAAATTGTCACAGCCCTGGATGATGGGGATAAAAGCACATGGTGAGAAAGCCCTAGGCAGATTTACCCTGTGCTTTATGGGAATGCCTCGCTTCTGACTCCAAGAGATTAATTCAGAGTAGTCACCAGGCTTAAACCAAAGGTCAACGTGAGGAAATCCTCTCCTCAATTCTTGGGTATCGGCATTGACCAAGCATCCAGTAACAAGTATCTGGAGATTGGGATTCCTGTCCTTCAAGCCTTTCAATAAACCGAGGGTGCCCAGAACTTTATTTTCAGCGCTTTGTCTTACCACGCATGTATTGAGAACTACTAAATCGGCATGGGAAAAAGAAGTTGTTGCCTGATGTCCGGCAGCATCCAGATAGCCAGCTATGCGCTGTGATTCGGCCTTATTCATCTGGCAGCCAATGGTCCAAATAAAATAACGCAGCGTAGTGCTCTCGCCTTCTCGACTACGTTGGTTACAAGACTGTTCTATTCTGATTTCTTGTTCAACTAATGAAGAGGTGTTCATTTTTTCTTCGATTTCCACCAATTATAATTTAAAATACCTAATTTAGGGAAACCAGAGACTTTTCCCGATATGAGAGGGCAGAGTTTAGGGGCGTTAACAGCTGAAGATAAATAATGCTGGGAGGAGATGCTGATAAGATTCAACTATCACTTTTAGCCAAGAATCCAGCTTGCAACGACGTTCTAAATTATCCCTTTCTGTTTAAGCTGCTTGAGCTTGGAGGGTCCCCAGCGCAGATACTTGAGATAGATATGTTCGTTATCATAGCCTACCGGTCGGCATACCCACTTTGTTCGTATAGGAGTTTCGGTCATCTTGTGTTGTGCCTGGGCTACGATGAGCTCGCCGTAGACAGGATCTTGAACTGGGGTAAAGATGCCTCTATCCAACCAGTTGGCGTCTTTGATAGCTTCTTCAGGAGAGCACACTGGAGCTACCACCGGAGTGATGGGCGCCAACCGTCCCTTCTTGCCATATTCCACGGCCATTCTTACGAGTTCTTCGTTGGTGTACTTACGCGTTTCCTTGAAGACCAGAGAGGACCATTTCAATTGCTCCTCCTTCTTTGTAAAACGCGCCATGCTTTTCCATTCGGCAGCACCCCACTCATCCCATTTTCCTAGCATGTCAACAAAAGCTTGCCACATTTCCAGTCTTAAGCCGCCCAAGAAAACAGCGCCATCCTTGGTGGGTGCGAAGCAATATAGCCAGCCAGCAATATCCAGGCTGCCAAACCGCTCGGCAACAACGCCAGCTCCCTGATACCAGAGCGTCCCATAATCATCGAAACGAGCATAAGCCTCAGCCGTAGCCACATCCAAGGCTTGTCCCTCTCCTGTTATTGCTCTCCAATGCAAGGCAGCCAAAATGCCCACTGCCATAAATGTCCCCGCTGCAGACCAAGCTATCCACGGCCCGGCTTTGGTAGGAACCGCCCAGGGACACTCATCATAGCTCTTTCCCTCAGGCAACATTTCCCCAGTAGCTGACTGCGCCCCCGACCTGGCCTGGCCTATGCTATCATAGTCGGGCACCCGACTCCGACTCATAGATCCAAACTGTCCATAGCTTGTTATGGAAGCAAATATCAGCCTGGGGTTAATTTTCTTCAACTGCTCATAGCCAATGCCCCACTCATCCATAGTGCCTGGTTTGTAGGTCTCTATGAGTACATCGGCATATGCCACCAGTCCTTTGAGTATCTCCCTCCCCTCGGGTTTACTAAGGTCGAGCGTTATATGGAACTTGTTCCTGCCCTCCGTTAGATAGTTGAGTCCTTCGCCCTTGTACAGGATCCCATACGGTGTGCAGGTTCGCAGGAAATCGCCCTCGGGAGGTTCTATTCTCACGACTTCAGCCCCAAACTCGGCCAAAAGCGAAGAACAAAGGCAGCCGGCGAAACTCTTATAGCTTAGGTCCAGCACAGTTATGTCATCTAAAGCCTCGGGCTTGGTGTGCGCAATCCGAGGGTCGTCCCTTTCCCTTACCCAGTCTGACCAACTCTCTTGTTTCGTCTTGGTTTTTTTGGTTGTCTTTTCCATTGCTGTTAACAAAAAGAGAGCTCACTCCCTAGCCATAATCACTCCGGCCTTGCCATCCCATTCGGGGGGAGGTCGGCATCCTTGCAAATCTACCCACTTGCCCAAGGCACCACATTGATACAACTCCTTGATCTGATCTTCACTTTTACCTAGGACATGCTTCATTATATACTCGTTGTCGAAACCCACTGGCCTCATAGCCCGCTTCACTTTGGGTGGGCTTTTCGACATCATCACTGGGAATTCATATCCAACATAGGGACCAAGCACCGGGTCGTCGATGGTGGTTATGAAATCTCGCTCGCGGAATTGTGTGTCCTCTACGACATCCTTGTAGGTATACACGCGAGATGCCGCAAATCCGTACTCCTCAGCCAACTTCTCGACCTCTTCAGGTTTCTTGGTTCTGACCCAATCAGCAATAATCTTGAGGATAGCAGCGGCATTCTCTTCCTTTAACCGGACCAAGTGGTCTTCGAATCGGGGGTCTTCAGCCAGTCCCGGCTTGCCCATGGCAATACATAGTCCCTTAAACTCCTCTGGGGCTGCTGCAACAATAGTCACGAAGGTATCATCAGCGCAGCGGAATGTATCAGCAGGACAGATGGATACGTCTCTGTTCCCCGCTGGCATGGCACTCTTGCCCGTAATTTGCTGGTAAGGCCAGACCCAGGACATTATGCGCATGATATTCTCCGTTTGTGACAATTCGATGAATTGTCCTTCGCCTGTCCTTTCTCGGTAATGAAGGGCTGCCAGCACCGCCACTTCTCCCATCAGTGCGCCAAAGGTGTCACAGACATACAACCGACTCTTCAGGGGTGGTCGGCCGGGAAAACTCGACATCCAGGCATAGCCGGAAAATGCCTGGGCGCCACCATCGTTAGAGGGTCTGTTTTCTTCGGCATATTGTCCCCATTGTCCAAAGCCGGTCTTTGAGATATAGATAATACGCGGATTAATCTCCTTAAGTTGCCGGTAACCTATGTTCCATTTTTCCAGAACGCCCGGTCTGAAATTATCTTCTACAATGTCAGATTTAGCCGCCAGTTCTCGGAAAACCTGCTGTCCCTCTGGTTTGTGCAAATCCACACCCAGCCAGTACTTGTCAGTGTTGCTATGCATCATGGGTAGGGATTGTTCCCTGAAGAAGTAGGCAAAGGGCACCATCTGGCGCATTGTGTCTCCCCTGGGCGGTAACTCGCACTTAATAACCTCAGCACCCATCGCTCCCAGAAATCCCGGCCCAGCCGGACCAAGTATGATAGTGCAAACCTCGAGCACGCGTATACCTTTTAAAGGAGGAGGTTTGAGATGTTTATTTTCCCGGTAATTCTGCCACGTCTCTCGCGCCATAACGGTCTGCTCTTCTCTTCACTTTGCCTTGCTGCTCAATAGAACCAGAATTGTTTGAGTTGAGATTATCGTTTCGATGCTTCTGTATCTCATATGGTGGGAGGTCAGCTTTTCCCAGAATTACGACATTTTACTGACCCCGTCTGTATTTGTCAACAGGTTCCATTGTGCAATTTCGTGGCACAGTCGGGACTATTTACTCTCATTTTGTAGAAGTTGATTGCCTACTCGAGCTTCCAACCGAGTCTTGAGTATAAGACTGTGCCAGCGATGAGAAGTGCCAGAGAAAGAGCTATAGTCAAAGTTACCTGACCAAAGGTTAAAGGATTATATGCCACCATATCTGGTCCAGCCAGTAAGTATACAATCGATGCCTGGGCTGAGGAGATGGGATAGATTCGAGCAAACGTCTGAAGTGGCACCGGCAGAAACTCGTATGGAGCGAATAAGCCTGATATGGCGGATGTTACTACGGCAATGCCGACACCTGTCATGATTGCGCCCTGAAGATTCTTAATTAATGTGCCGGCCATAAGGCCTACTCCAGCAGAGGCACAAATCACCAAAAAGACAAAGCCAATAGCCTGTGGAATCTCAACTCCAGCTCCTGTGAAACGTGCACCGAGTGCAAAGCCTATTACTATAACCAGGGCTGCTGCCAGCAAAGAAAGGGTAATAACGGCAGAGATTCTACCAATGAAATCCTTGTAAGGTTTTATGGGCATTGATTTCAGCTTGGCAAGCAAACCGTTTGCCCTGTCTCCGGCAATACTGGCAGGAAGGTTGGACATGCCGGCTATCATCAATGCAAAAACCATCATTGAAATAACGATAGAACCCTTGATATAAGGAACCACCTCCTGAGGGGCACCACCTGTAAATGAGAAGCTGCCAATGATTACCCAGATTATCGGCCAAGCTATGGTCCAAAACAGTGCCGCCTTCTCTCTGAGCAGCTCCTTGACTGTCTTATTATAGGCTGCAGATATCTGCCTCAATTATTCAGTTACCTCGTGTAATTGCGTTTCGGTGAGTCTGAAGAAGACATCTTCCAGGGTGGGCCGTGCCATTTCGATACGCATCACCTTATGTCCGACCTGGTCGAGATTTCTTACCACATCGGCTAATACTCTGTCTCCGTTTCGCGTGTAAATTTTGTAGCCAGCCTCGGATTCCGCCACCTTTCCATTGATGCTATAACCCTTCAATACTGCGAGCATGCTATCGGTCTTCACAGCTGTCTCCACGGTAATCACATCCTCGACGGCATGTTTCCTTTTAAGCTCATCAGGTGTGCCTTCAGCTATGATTTTGCCATTGTCAATTAACCCCACTCTTGAAGCTAGCTCGGCATCGCTCCCGATATGAGTAATCAGGATAATACTGGTTTTTTTATCCATAATCTCTTGAATCATACTGAAAAAGGTTCTTCTGGCGGCAGGGTCGAGTCCAGTCGTCGGCTCATCCAGTATAAGAACCTTTATACCAGGGAAAATCGCTGTGGCAACCTCTAACCTCTTCCTCATCCCACCAGAGTACTTGGCAACTCTCTTATCAGCTTCTTCAGATAGTCCAACCTTTTCTAACATCTGAGTCGCCAGTTGATTGGCCTGGCTCCGGGAGTAGCCAAGGAGATTAGCGAAATATACTAGGTTTTCTTTTCCTGAAAGCTTGGGTGAGGAGAAATTCTCCTGCGGTACGTAGCCTATGAATTCCTTAGCCTGTGTTGGCGTCTCCCCATAGACTTCAACGGTACCGCTATCTTGTGTTTTCACTGAGGCAATTATTGAAGCTAATGTTGTCTTGCCTGAACCATTTGGCCCCATTAAGGCATAGAACTCGCCCTCCGCTATGTCAAGGTTAACTCCGTCAAGCACACGTCGGCTATTATATGTCTTGATTAGGTTCTCTACATGTATCGCAAACACTTAGAACTGCCTCGATTCTGTAATCAGATAAGGTATTATACCTCGTGAGTCGTTTTATTTATATAGGTGGCATTTGACTTGAAAATATCAATTTCCAAGACGCTGTCTTTAGATTAACAACCCTGCCTCTAATAGCTTCAATCAAAAAGCTCTTTGGCTATTCTGCTCACGTATCGGGCAATGGCCAGCGAGGCGGTGAGTCCCGGTGATTCTATTCCGATTAGATTTATCAAGCCGGGAAAGCCGATTTTCTCTTCGTGGGCGATGACGAAATCTCGGAAGCTGTCGTCCGGTCCTTGAAGCTTAGGCCTTATGCCAGCAGACTCGGGAGCCAAGTCTTCAAGCTCAATGGAGTGGAGGAATCTCCTCACTGATTCGTAGAAAGCCTGCTTATATCTGTCATTGACCGAGTAATCTATCGTTGCAACATAGTTAGCGCTCGGTCCAAGTCGCACCCTACCATCAAGCCCCATGGTCACATGAATTCCATGCCCAGCTTGTTCTGGGGTGGGGTAGATGAGCCTGCTTACAAGGTTTTTGTATTTTGAACTGAGGCTGAAGTACTCGCCTTTGCAATAATGGAGCTTGTAACCTGCTTTACCAATATCTATCCCAGCTAACTGAGCGACCTTATCAGAGCTCAAGCCAGCGCAGTTCACAACAACATGTGCAATAACGTCTGAAATCCCATCGCGGTCCTTTATTTGCACTTTATACTTTGCCCCTGCCATTTCTACGCCTACCACCTCAGTGTTGAAGACAAACTCGGCTCCCCTTTCCCTGGCTTGGTTATAAAGACACTTCAGCAAAGTGTGAGAATCCAGAATCCCACTGGACGGCGATAATAGCCCGGCTCTAGCTTGGATGTTTGGCTCGAGTTTTTGGAGTTCTGTTCGAGAAAGAAGCATCAAATCTTCGACGCCATTTCTTCTACCCTGTTCGTAAAGCTTCTCAAGCTGGGTAGTCTCGTTTTCGTCTGCCGCCACGATAATCTTTCCAAGCCGGTTGTAGGCGATATCACGCCTGTCACAAAGCTCGTAAAGTAGGTTTTTGCCTTCTACGCACAGCTTAGCCTTAAGGGAGTTCTCAGGATAGTAAATGCCGGCGTGAATGACTTCACTATTTCTACTACTGGTCTCCAGCCCGAAGGTGCGGTTCTTTTCAAAAACAAAAACTCGTTCCCCCCTTCGTGCGATCTCGCGAGCCGTAGCCAGCCCGACCACTCCAGCACCAATAATCGCTACATCAATTTCGGCAAGCATTTATTCTGTTTGTCCATAAGAATCCGGAAATAACCAAGCACGCGCCCTATTAGCTCTGCCATGGTTGTTGATACTCTGTAGCCATATATTAGACAGAGTCTTCTAAGGATAGAGGTTTTAACACTAAGGCTTCGCCTCGATTCTGATGCTCCAGAGAACACCAGACGGAATTCTAAGGCTTTGACTATTCCCGCCCCAGCTTACAGTCTGCCAGCAAGCCAGAATCGGCTCTTCGTTCTCATGACATGGTCGCGGCTCCAGGTCATGCACATTACACGGCAAAGCCCGCATCCATGACACTTATCTGATTCAACGTCAATCCGGTCCTCTGCTGCCACGAGGGCACCTGAAGGACATGCTGGCACACAGAATGGCTCGGCACAATGCTTTATACAAACCGTCTTGAGCATATTTCCTCCTTTTTATCCTAGAATCCTCTCCACCTCTTCCATGTCGGCTTCCATTATGTAGGGAATTCCAGAAACATCTGCCGCTTCTCTGGTGAGTGCCATTAGGTCGTTTCTTTCTACGAGATTAAGGGCAAATTTGCGCTCCCCAGCCATAAGTTGCCTTAAGCCAGTAGCTAACCGGTCGTAGTAGGTATAGACGCCTATTGCCGCTGGTGGTATTTTGTCGAAATCCTTCCCATATTTCTCTTTAAGCTGTTCCGCAGCAGTAAAAGTACGCAGCAGCATTTCTTGGTATTTTTCGCCCCGACCATATATCTCCTCCATAAGGTGCCCATGCGTCTTCCCGACCATTGCTGCTGTAAGGGTAGACCGCCCCATACAGACTGCTTTTACGTAAGGGGCCCCCAAGGCTATAGCCTTGAAGACATGGTCTTCGAGGGCGATGCCACCAGCAATAGCACAACTCGGAATGAATTCGCCCTTTTCATCAAGCCTCTTAACAAACTTGTAAAGAAGGCTTTCAATGTACACTGTCGGTATACCCCACTCATTCATCATCCGCCACGGACTCATCCCAGTGCCACCACCAGCACCATCCACGGTGAGAAGGTCTATTCTGGCTTTCGAAGCGAATTTGACGGCTCGAGCTAGATCCGCTGGTCTATAGGCACCGGTCTTGAGAGTGACATATTTGGCGCCTATTTTCCTCAGCCTCTCTACCTCTTTCAAAAATGATTCCTCGTCTACCATTCCCAGACGGGAATGCCGCTCAAACTCGGCTATCCCGCCTAATTTATGAGCTTCTTGGACAAAGGGATTCTCGGGGTCAGGGATTACAATATATCCCCGTCGCTTGAGCTGGAGTGCCCGTTCCAGAGTGGGCAGTTTAACCTCCCCTCCGATATCTTTTGCTCCTTGTCCCCACTTTATCTCAATGCCCTCAACTCCTAGTTTTTCTACTGCATATTCAGGGACACCCAGTCGAGTATCCTCGACGTTTGCCTGAACCAGTAGCGTCCCATACCCTTGATACCAGTCTTGATATATTTTTACCCTCCTTGCTAGTTCTGGAGACCTCATAATCTTGCCATTTTTGAATTCGGCATCGGGGTCCATGCCGCAAACATTTTCCCCACAGACAAGAACCGCGCCACATATGGCTATGGCAATAGCCGTGCCCTCCCAGTTCACTCTGGCTATTTCTGTGGAACCCAAGGCGCCTGTGAAGAAAGGAATTCTCATCTTAATCTTCTGTCTTTTAGCACCAATTTCAGTAGACAGGTCAACGGCAGAGAAGACAGCCTTGTCAGAGTCGGCTGCAATGCCCACCGCCCCGACACAGGTCCCCTGAATATTGAAATGAGAGAAATCCACTGGATAGTCCTTTTCCGACCCAGCGATGACCTTGCCAAAGGGCTGCGGGTAGATAATCTCCCTTCCCCTGAGCGCTGACCGTCCTACTTCACAATAGCCAGGGCAACCATCAACGCAGGTAACGCACAATCCTGATATAGGCGCTGCCGCCACTCTGGTCGTGGTTACTGTGGCTGCACTGGAGTTTGGCCTGCTTAAAGTCATCTATTACCTCCTTTATATTTTTACTGGTATCCCCTTTTCTTTTAGATATCGTTTTGCTTCAAGTATAGAAATTTCGCCAAAGTGGAAGATAGAAGCAGCTAAAACTGCTGCGGCCTTGCCGATTGTCACAGCTTCATAAAGATGCTCAAGCCTGCCGGCTCCTCCCGAAGCAATCACCGGGATGCTGACAGCTTCGGCCACGGCTCTGGTCATCTCCAGGTCATATCCTTCCTTGGTGCCATCGGCGTCTTTGCTGG
>CAZWDC010000016.1:0-7057 GCA_964633085.1 uncultured Dehalococcoidales bacterium | reverse complement strand
CAGGGCAGGTTTGCCGAGCGAGGATTACCTGTCATCGGTGACGATATTAAGTCTCAAGTAGGCGCCACAATCACTCACAGAGTATTAACAAAACTCTTCCGTGACCGCGGTGTTAAACTGGAGCGAACCTACCAGCTAAATTTTGGCGGCAACACTGATTTCTACAACATGCGCGAGCGAGAGAGATTAGAGTCTAAGAAAATTTCCAAGACTAACGCAGTTATCTCCCAGCTAGACTACGATATTGGTCCCGACAACATTCACATTGGACCCAGCGACTATGTGCCTTGGCTAGCTGACCGCAAATTTTGTTACCTGAGGATGGAAGGCCGCACGTTCGGCGACGTGCCCCTCAATTTAGAGCTGAAGCTAGAGGTCTGGGACAGCCCGAATTCAGCGGGGGTAGTTATCGATGCAATAAGATGCTGTAAACTAGCCCTAGACCGTGGCTTAAGTGGCGCCATAGTGGCACCCTCGGCTTACTTTATGAAATCCCCACCTATCCAGTATTCTGACGATGAAGCTCGTATAAGGACCGAAGAATTTATCGCTGGACAGCAGCAGGAGGGGCCTATTTCTCTACCTGAATTGCACCCAATCGAGGTCAAGGGATAAGTCGCTATTGTGACAAAATCCCATCTTGAAGACCGTAGCCTAAGAGACCAAAGCGAAACTTCGGGGTTGCCACGGGCTAGAGGTAGCAAGTTGCTCGAAGTCTCCCTTTCCACCATGTGGGCTAAAGGTAGATTCAGCCACATGATGGAATTTGTTGCTAAAGCTAAAGAGTTGGGCTTTACTCATGTAGAAGCAAATGCCTCTGTTTCCCCGAGAATGCTCAGCGAACTTCTCAAAACCGCAGTTCCCTTTTCCAGCATTCATGCTCCCTGTCCCGCAGTATTATCATCCCGGGGAATCCCCGTAAGCAGCCTTTCTTTAAGTTCTCCGGACGAAAGTGAGCGAACGGAGGCTGTTGCCTTCATCAAGAAAACAATAGACCTGGCAGCAAACGTGAAAGCCAGAGCTATCGTCCTGCATATGGGTGAGACGCCAATTGACCTGACCTTGCGAGATAAGCTTTACCAACTTTGCAACGGAGGTCATACTCAAATTGAAGAATATAGACATGCTAAAGAGAAGTTAATTTCACAGCGTATTTTGCACGTCCCTCCTTACCTTGATGCTGCCAGAAAAAGCCTTCATGAGCTTTGTGAGTATAGCCAGCAAAAGGGTATAATGCTGGGGTTAGAGACCAGATTCCATCCCAACGAGATACCCAATATAGATGAAATGGCGGAGTTACTCAACGGAGTGCCAGAAACTGTGGCGGGCTATTGGCATGACGTAGGACATGCTGAAGTGCAACAACAGCTTGGATTCAGCTTGCATGAAGAATGGCTTTCACGGTTTCAAGACAGACTGATTGGTATCCACTTACACGACATCCATGGCATTTCCGACCACCACGTCCCGGGAAGGGGAAATATGAACTGGGAAATGATAGCCAGATATTTACCTTCTGGGGTAGTGAAGGTTTGCGAAATCGGCGAGTGGAATGACGAGGACCAAATGCGAGGGGTGGTCAAGTTTCTTCAAAAGAAAGGGATAATAAGGTAGCTGGAATAGCTGAATGAATCTGATAGACATTCGACGGAACTTAGCCTATCGTATTACTAATCCCATAATCAAGATTTTGAGTAAAAGTCGCGTAACCCCCAACTCTCTTACCCTTATCAATCTGGCTCTGAATATAGTGGCAGCCTATGTTATCGCCACAGGGCACTTTCTTCTTGGCGGGGCATTAGTCCTGGTTTCAGGCTTGTTTGACCTATTGGACGGAGCCCTAGCTCGGTTTACCAAGCGAACCACGAAGTTTGGCGCTATTCTGGACTCAACGGTTGACCGCATTTCTGAAGCTGCGATACTCTGTGGCCTTTTGATTTGGTATTTAGCCCGCGGCGGCAACTCAGAAATCATACTTATTTTTGCCGTCTTAGTTGGCTCTTTCCTGGTCAGCTATATAAGGGCCAGAGCAGAAGGACTGGGTTGGCAATGTCAGGTTGGCTTGTTTACTAGAGCAGAACGGGTTATAGTATTAGCAATAGGTCTGCTAATAAGCCAGATTCTTATTGCTTTATGTATTCTGGTGGTCTTCGTGTTTATCACTGTGGTTCAAAGGTTGATTTACCTGTCGAAGCAAGGAAAAGTTAAAGGTGGTTAGATGGCTGTTATCGCTGTTGTCGGAGGGCAGTGGGGTGACGAGGGTAAAGGGAAGATAATTGACTTCTTAGCTGAGAAAGCGAAGTTAGTAGTTCGCTTCTCCGGAGGAGACAACGCTGGCCATACTGTCATCAACCCGTATGGCGAATTTCGTCTGCATCTCGTACCTTCGGGCATTTTTAACCCCCAGGCAACTTGTATTATCGGCAATGGCGTGGCTATCAACCCAGCAGTGCTCCTCAAGGAAATAGATGACTTGCAAAACCACGGCATAGACGTGAGCCGCCTTTTTATTAGTGACCGTGCTCACCTGATCATGCCCTATCACACCCTTCTCGACAAACTGGAAGAGGAACGGCGCAGTAAAGCAGCGATAGGTACTACATTGAGAGGAATTGGCCCTGTCTTTGCTGACAAAGTAGCTCGTTTAGGAATTCGTGCTGGAGATTTGTTAGATAAGGAGCTATTCTTGAGCCGTTTGAAGTCGGCTCTGGAGCTCAAGAATCTTATCCTGACTAAAGTGTACCAGGCCTCGCCTCTATCAATGGAGGAAATCTACCAACAATATTGCCGTTATGGAGAGCAGCTAGTTCCTTTTATCCGAGAAACTAGCTCCATGATTCGCCAAGCGGCGATAAAAGGAGAGTTTGTTCTTTTAGAAGGTGCCCAGGGAACTTTACTTGACCCTGACTTTGGCACCTACCCTTATGTGACCTCTTCTTCACCATTGGCCGGGGCAGGTTGCATCGGAACAGGTTTGGGCCCGAGGCAAATCGATCGTGTAGTGGGTGTTTTTAAAGCATATAACACCAGAGTCGGAGCCGGACCCATGCCCACAGAACTCAAAGACAAAATTGGTGACTTTATCCGCGAAAAGGCCCATGAGTATGGTGCTACTACAGGAAGGCCACGAAGATGCGGTTGGTTTGATGCTGTGGCTGGTCGTTTCAGTGTTCAAATAAATGGGCTTACTGACATAGCTTTGACTCACCTCGATGTCTATGACGGCTTCCCGTCAATTAAAATATGCACCGCTTACAAATTTAAAGACGAGGTCCTGTCTTCTTTCCCCAGCGATGTCACTATTTTAGAAAGATGCCAACCTGTCTACGAAGAAGTGGATGGCTGGCAAGAATCAATAAGTGGAATTCGGAGTTTCAAAAAGCTACCGGTGAGAGCTCGTAATTATATGTCCCGCCTCGAAGAACTCCTTTCTTGCCCCATCAGCCTCGTTTCTGTGGGACCAGATAGGAGGCAAATAATATCAGTCAAGGATTTCTTCGCCGGATAATGATCGGGCGTCAGCCCTTGGGGATAGGCAAATCTATCTTATAATTCTTCAGGGTCGCCTGTATAAGATTGACTGATTTTTCGTCAGGTTCCGTGAGGGGCAAGCGTGGTTTGCCCACCGGAAAGCCAACATAGTTTAAAGCCCACTTGACAGGCATAGGATTAGGAATAGTGTATAAAGCATTTACCAGAGGTAATAACTTTCGGTGGATGCTGGCTGCCTCGGCAACTTCACCATTAAGGAATTTCTCAATCATATCCTTTATCTGGATTCCTACTAGATGAGAGGCAACGCTAATCACACCGTAGCCACCTAAAGCTAGTATAGGGAAGGTATCATTATCATTGCCGCTGTAAACTAAGAAATTTTTCCTGGTTCCCTGAATAACCTCAGCTATCTGCCCCAGATTGCCACTGGCTTCCTTTACACCCACGATGTTATCAATTTGACTCAGCTTGATTATTGTCTCAGCAGCGATGCTAGTAACCGTGCGTGATGGCACATTATAGATGATGCAAGGCAAGGTGGTACTCTGGGCAATGGCTTTAAAATGCTCCCAGAGTCCTTGCTGAGTTGGCCGATTATAATAGGGAACTACTAAAAGACAAGCATCAACACCAGTTTTCTCCGCCTCCTTAGTTAATTCTTGGCTTTCTTTTGTATTATAGCTGCCCGTGCCAGCTACTACTGTTCCGCGTTTACCTAACGCTGATTTCGTTTCAGCGAAAAGTCGTAATTTCTCTTCCTTGCTTAAAGTGGGAGACTCGCCAGTGGTGCCTGAGACTACCACCCCATCACTGCCTGAATCCAGCAAAGCTAGAGCCAATTTCTTAGCCTGTTGGTAGTCAATTTCGCCCCGAGCATCAAAGGGCGTAACCATGGCGGTTAATAAGCGACCTAATTTGTTTTTACCCAACTTACTCATTTAAACCAGCTAAACTCTTCTTAAGGCTTATGTAACCCCTCTCTATTCCCTCCTCAGCAATCTGTACAGCATTTAGCGCTGCCCCTTTACGCAGATTATCAGCCACTATCCACATAACAAGCCCATTGGGGTGCGAAATGTCTTTTCTAATTCGGCCTACAAATACATGATCTGACCCACTAGCAGCCCAAGGTTGAGGGTAAAAACTGACGGTGGGGTCATCAAGTACCCTGATCCCGGGGGCTTGAGCCAAAATCTTCTTGGCTTCTTCAGGAGTGATAGGCGAATTGAATTCTACGTTAACTGCTTCACTGTGCCCAAAGTAAACGGGGACTCGAACACAAGTGGCCGAAATAGCCATGTCCCCTGCATGCAATATCTTGCGCGTTTCTTCCACCATTTTTTGTTCTTCTTTAGTATACCCGTTATCCAAAAAAACATCGATTTCTGGCAGTACATTAAAAGCTATTTGATGAGAGTAGACGTGAGGGCAAATACGGCGCCCTTCCAAAGCTAACCGCGATTGATTTGCCAGTTCTTGCATAGCTGCAGCACCACTACTTGACACTGCTTGGTAGGTGCTTACCACAATTCGCTTTATGGGATTGAGCCTGTGCAAGGGATAAAGCGCTACTACCAACGGTATTGTGGAGCAATTGGGACTGGCAATTATCCCCTTATGCCATTCTATATCCTCAGGATTGACCTCTGGGACTACCAGAGGCACTGTAGGGTCCATTCGGAAAGCGGCACTATTATCTATGACCACTGTCCCAGCTTCAACAGCCCAAGGTGTTAACCTTCGACTAATATCAGCATTCGCAGAGAAAAAGGCAATATCAACATCCCGAAACGCCTTTGGTGTCGCTTTCCTAACTGCAATCCTTTGATGATTAAAGAGGAGCTTCATATCTGAAGAATTCTCAGGAATTAGCAATTGAATGGAACCTACAGGAAACTTACGCTGCTCAAGTATCTTAATAATCTCCTGGCCGATAATATCGTCAGCGCCAATAATAGCTACATCAAATCCTGCCATGGCTTTCCCTATAACTCCAATGAAAAACGGAGCAAGGCATCCAACCCGTAAGTTAACCCTTTGCGTTTTGTTACTTCCTTAATTGCCAAGATAACGCCAGGTAGGTAACATTCCCGATTTATAGCATTATGCCGTAAGCTCAGAGTTTCACCCGCTCTGCCAAATACAACTTCTTGCCCGGCCATAAATCCTGGCAACCTCAAGCTATGGATAGCTATGCCATCTATTTGTCCTCCTCTGGTATTGCCGAGTACTTCACGTGTAACTTCAGAATAAATGAATGGTTTACCACGCGTTTGCAACATTGCTCTGGCTGTAGCTATAGCAGTCCCTGAAGGAGCATCAGCCTTTTTTTCATGATGCATTTCGATAATTTCGGCGTTGTCGAAAAACTTAGCTGCAATTTTTGATAGATGTATCAAAAGTGCTGCCCCTAGAGAAAAATTGGGGGCTACTACTGCCCCTACTTTATTAGCCTGACATAATTTTTCGATTTCAGCCAAATTCTCTTCAGAAAGGCCTGTCGTGCCTATGACCATATTAACTTTTTGTTTAAGAGCAATGCGCGCGGCTGCCATAGAAACCTCAGCATTGGTGAAATCCACCACTACATCAGCATTGCAGACCTTCAAAAGCGAATCCAAATCGGAAGAAAAGGGTATCAGTTCGACAGCCTCAGCTAAGGGAAGATATTTCTGAGTTACTTCTTTTTCCACAGCGCCTACTGCCTTCAATCCGGGCTCGCGAACCACGGCTTTGGTTACTTCTTGTCCCATTCTGCCTAAAGCGCCATTAATAACTACTCTTATAGGTTCCATGTCACACCCCCCAGCGATGAAGTAATTTATGTTTTGTGATTCCCATGCCGTTCGCCCTTACTATAAGGACGGGCAAATTTCCCCCGACGAGGTCGAGGAGCTGCAGAATCTCTGACCTTGGCGCCGGAGATACGAGAAAGCCCCTCAAATACTGCCTTACGCGATAAGTTTATCCTACCGGAACTGTCAATGCCAATGACCTTTACCATTATTTCATCGCCTACCTTGACCACATCTTCAACCTGGGGTACATGGTAGTCAGCGAGCTCGCTAATATGAACCAGCCCTTCTTTCCCCGGTAAAATCTCTACCATGGCACCAAAATTGAACAACCTGGTTACTTTCCCGGTGTAAACCTCCCCCACCTCCACCTCCCGAGTTAGGTCCTGAATCATTTTGATTGCTTTTTGGGCTGCTTCTTCACTGGGAGAACCAATGATAATTGTGCCATCATTTTTTATGTCTATAGTTGTTTTTGTTTCATCTATAATTGACCTTATAATCCTGCCTCCAGAACCAATAACACTGCCAATCTTGTTGGGATCAATGGTAATTTCATACATCCTGGGGGCATAGGGACTGAGCTCAGCGCGGCTAGAGCTGATAGCTAAAGCCATCTTCCCCAGTATTTCCAACCTCGCTTCCCGAGCCTGACTCAAGGCTTCACCGAGGATACCACAATCTATTCCCCGAAGCTTAATATCAAGTTGCACAGCCGTGAGCCCACGAGCTGTGCCAGCGACTTTGAAATCCATGTCACCATAGGC
>CAZWDC010000015.1:0-11439 GCA_964633085.1 uncultured Dehalococcoidales bacterium | reverse complement strand
ATGCTACCTCGCGCCCTATCGGAGATATATGAGGATATTCGAGATTACTTCGTAGTCCGAAAAAGAGGGAAAGTTATTGCCTGTGCAGCATTGCACGTTACATGGGTTGATTTAGCAGAACTCAGGTCTCTGGCTGTTGATAAGAAAGAACAGAACCAAAGGATTGGCTCCGCGCTGGTCCAGGCCTGCCTTGAAGAGGCCAAAGAATTAGGCATACCCAAGGTTTTTTGTCTGGTTCGCAAGACGGCTTTCTTTAAAAAGCATGGCTTCCAGCTAATCGACAAAACAGAGCTGCCCCAAAAGGTGTGGGCGGAGTGCTATCGCTGCCCTAAGTTTCCCAACTGCGATGAGGTAGCTCTTATCCGCCAAGTTTGAAGCTGTCGCAGGGGTGCATTGAGAGTTGTCGGCAACGTCGTTCTGAGGAGTCCCGATAGGTCGGAGGGGAAGAATCCCAGAGATTCTTCGCTTCGCTCAGAATGACAAATGGATGTAATTGTGGGTGTAATTAAAGTATGGTGAAGCCGGAAAAGACGCTAGCGACCCAACAGATTTACCAAGGACGCGCAATAAACGTTCGTGTAGATACTGTAGAGAAGGCTAGCGGAGACAAGACCACACGAGAAGTGGTGGAGCACAGCGAGTGTGTAGCTGTAGTAGCTCTTGATGAACAAGATAATGTCCTTTTGGTTCGCCAATTTCGTCACGCAGTCGGCAAATCTCTTCTAGAAATACCCGCTGGCGGCATTGACTCCGGCGAAGAGCCTATTGACGCTGTGCGCCGCGAACTACAGGAGGAGATTGGCTATTACCCCCAAAAAATACAGAGATTGGGGGGCTTTTATGCCATCCCCGGCTATGGCACAGAATACCTTCATTGCTTTCTGGCTACCGACCTTGTGCCTGCTCGTCTCGTGGCTGAGGATACCGACGAAATCGAGCTAGTCCGCGTTCACTTAGGTCAGATATCCCAACTAATCACCTCAGGCGAAATCTGCGATGCCAAAAGCATCGCCGCCTTACTTATGTTACTCTTTATGCGGCAAGGGAAATAAGCTCGTCTGTGAGGTGATATCCCAATCGGCTCACACGCCAAATCGATACCGTGACAGTGCGGAGAATGTGATACAATAATATTATGAGTTGGAGATTTTGGGGAAACTAAAGGAGTAGTTTTGTCATTTAAGCATTTGGATTTCAATTGTCATTTGGATTTTGAGATTTGAAATTTGTCCAAGGCGACTACAAAATTTGGAGGTGGAAGATGAAGACAATACTTAGTTCAAGGAGAGCAAATTACCTGGCAAGAATTAGCATCTTTTTGATTACGGTAGCCTTAATTGCCGTGATGGTAGGCTGTGGTACTACTACCGTGGAAATACGGGATTGGCATGATTTGGATGCTATCAGGAACAACTTGGGTCGCAGTTACATCCTTATGAACGACCTTGATTCCACTATTGCCGGTTATACGGAACTGGCGAGCCCGACAGCCAATCAGGGAAAGGGCTGGCAGCCGATTGGCTCTTCTGACCCATACGATCCACAACAATTTAAACCATTTACCGGGAGTTTCGACGGGCAAGGACACGTGATACGCGACTTGTTTATCAATCGCTCTGACGAATACTGTGTAGGGCTTTTCAGTTGGGTTGGTGAGAGAGGGGTCATCAAGGATCTCGGCGTGGTGAACGCCACTGTGACCGGCGGCGAAGCTGTTGCCCATCTGGTGGGAGAAAGTGACGGAACTATAACCAACTCCTATTCCACAGGTAGCGTTACTGGCAATTCATATATTGGCGGTCTGGTGGGACGAAATGATGGCACTGCGAGCAGCTCCTATTCCACAGACAGCGTGGCCGGTAATAAGCGTGCTGGCGGTCTGGTGGGAGTTAATTATGGCACCGTGAGCAACTCCTATTCCACAGGCAGTGTGAGTGGCAATGAGGATGTTGGAGGGCTGGTGGGATACAGTGAGGGCACTGTGAGCAATTCCTTCTGGGACATCGAAACCAGCGGACAAACCACTTCGGCTGGCGGGACAGGCAAGACCACTGCGGAGATGAACAGCATCGCCACGTTCTCAGAGGCGGGGTGGAACATAAGTGCAGTCGCCGATCTCGGCACACGCAATCTCGCCTACATCTGGAATATCGTAAATGAAGTGACCTATCCCTTCCTGAGCTGGCAGCCCGTATAAAATAGGATGGTCGGGGCGGGGCTCGCCCCTGCCCCGAAGGCGAGGATAAACCTCGCCACTACATTTTCCCACTGAGATTGCTTCGTCCCGATAGATCGGGACTCGCAATGACAGAGGAAGCCCCGATGAAATCGGGGCAACTACAGAAATCTGACTTATGCGAAACTGGCGATAACGGCTTGACCCAAGGATATGCCACCATCATTACAGGGCACTTGCCTATGGGTAAGTACCTGAAACCCGCTACTCTCTAGCAAATTGACTGCTTTTCTCAACAGTAAACGATTCTGGAATACGCCGCCACTCAAGGCGACCTGAGTGATGCCGGCTTCATCGGCTATCAAGTAGCACATCTCGTTTATCATCTGAGCTACGGTATCATGGAATTTAAGTGATATTATCCCCTTTGGGATACCACGATGCGAGTCTTCTATTATGGCTGAGAGCAGATCCCTCAGATGCACAATTCTTATTCCCCCGTCCTCTACTATACGGTATGGGTAGCTTTCCTGAACATGGGAGATTGCTTCGTCTAGTTCCCTCGCAACGGCGGAGGAGTGGGCAGCCATTTCCAGTTCCACCGCTGCCTGTCCTTCGTAATCTATTTCCTGCCTTATGCCCAGCAGGGCCGATATAGCATCAAAAAGGCGTCCCATGCTTGAACAAAGCGGTGAATTTATCTTTCTTTCTATCTGGCGCTTGATAACCTCCACCTCAACTTCGGTAACTTGCCCGACTCGCCTGTCAAAGAACTCGTTCGGCGAGCAGGTAGAAGCTAGTTGAGATTGCTTCCCCTTCACTTCGTTCAGGGTCGCAATGACAGCATTGAGGGCGTCCTCTCCTAGTAGAGTGAGAACATAGCCGATGGCGGTGCGGTAGGGTCTTTTTATAGCCGCGGCTCCTCCTGGCAAGGGCAGATATTCCAAATGTCCTGCTCGGCGAAAATCATGGTAGTCGGCGACTAGGAATTCCCCTCCCCAGATATTCCCGTCGGCACCCATCCCCGTGCCGTCGAAGGCTACCCCTATGACCGGAGTATCAACCCCATTATCAACCAGGCAACCGGCAATATGCGCATGGTGGTGCTGCACGGGGACAAGCCTCAGACCCAATTCGCCTAATTCCTTGGCATATTTTGTGGCCAGATAGTCAGGATGCAAGTCATGGGCAACGATTTCGGGCTCTACACGGAAAAGCCTCTTGTAAAGAGATAGCGTGCTGTCAAAATG
This sequence comes from uncultured Dehalococcoidales bacterium, assembly GCA_964633085.1. Lineage (GTDB taxonomy): Bacteria > Chloroflexota > Dehalococcoidia > GIF9 > AB-539-J10 > RBG-13-51-36. Next base: position 8,013 of record CAZWDC010000015.1, on the reverse strand, counting down.
CTCCAGCGTCTCCATATTCTCCATATCGCCGATATGCTGTGATAGGAAGGCATAGTTATCTTTGGTCAGGCAGAAGGTATTTTTTTCTTCAGCGCCACAACCAAGCACCTGCCTAGTCTTAAACGGGAGGCGGATGGGGTAGGGAGCGTAGCTGCGCGCCCGCCTTATAAGCTGGCTAGTACCCCGTTCCGCTATGGCCACGCTGTCATCATAACGGGAATAGATATCCCGATTATGGATTAGAAAGTAATCAGCGATACGAGAAAGCCTCCTTAAGGCTTCATCATTATCCCTGGCGATAGGCTCCTCACTGAGATTGCCACTGGTCATTACCAAAGGCAAGCCAGTGTCCCTAAGCAGTATGTGGTGAAGCGGGGTGTATGGCAGCATAATCCCTAAAAACCGTAAATTGGGCGCCACCTCTCGAGATACACAAGAATCATCCTTCCAGTTCATGAGCACGATGGGCTTCTGAGGCGAGGTGAGTAACTTCTCTTCCTCCGGTGAGACGTAGCAGTGCCTTTTGGCTTCGTCCATGTCGGTTACCATTACGGCAAAGGGCTTCGAGGAGCGCTTCTTCCTCTGTCGCAACGTCTTGACTACGTCGTCGTTGGTGGCATCACAAGCCAGGAGAAAACCTCCCAGGCCTTTAACAGCCACAATTTTTCCTTCCCTAAGGAGCTGACCAGCAGCGGCTATAGGTTCAGAAGTGTCCACCAGACTACCATTGTTATCTACCAGCTCAACTTTGGGACCGCATTTCGGGCAAGCATTGGGCTGGGCGTGGAAGCGGCGGTCCAAGGGATTATCATATTCTGCCTGGCATTGCGGACACATCTGGAAGCGTCGCATGGTAGTTTGGGGGCGGTCATAGGGCATATCCTCAATTATGGTAAAGCGTGGGCCACAATTGGTGCAGTTCGTAAAAGGATAGCGATAGCGGCGGTCTGCCGGATTCAGCAACTCACCAAGGCAAGCCTGGCAGGTACCGACATCGGGAGAGATAAGCTGATATTTTCCTGTCTGAGCTTGGCTTTGCTTAATTTCAAATTTCTTGTAACCACGGGGGGCGTGATACTCAATTGTTACACTCTCGATGCAAGCTAACGGTGGAGCTTTGGTCTTGAGCTCCCGCTCAAACTGCTTAATAGCCTCTGCCTGGCCTTCCACCTCAATCCTGACATCTTCTGAAGTGTTGTAGACCCATCCTTTGAGGCTATGTTCAATAGCTAGTCCGTAGACGAAAGGCCGAAAGCCGACGCCCTGAACAATGCCTCGGACACTAATAGAAGCCGATTTAAGAGACTGCTTTGCTGCTTTTGACATATACTACCCACGACAGTCTTGCGCTTTTCGTGGAACCCCGTTTACTTTAGAATAAAAATTCGTCTGGGGCTAGTTTATTAGACGATTCTTAGGGAATGCAAGATCGAATTATACTAACACGCCCTCTATTTCAGCTATAATTTCTTCAGTAGTGAAGTGTCTGTGAGTAATCGCTCTACTGGGACAAGCTGCGACACAGGTGCCGCAGCCCTTGCACAGTGCTTCATTGATATTAGAGACCTTCTTCTCAGCATTAAAGGAAATGGCATTATAGGGACAGAGAAGATTGCAGATTCGGCACCCTGAGCAAAGAGCTTCATCAATAACCGCCGTGCTTGCTTCAAGCTCCACCTTGCCTTTGGTAACCAGCGCTAAAATCTTGGCAGCCGCCGCCGAGGCTTGAGATACCGTGTCCGGGATATCTTTGGGACCCTGGCAACAACCCACCACGTAGATTCCATCAGTCATGGTTGCCACTGGGTCCAGCTTAGGGTGTCGCTCTAAAAAGAAGCCGTCAGCCTTGCGATTCACGGAGAAGATGCGAGCTACCTTCTCTGTATCCTGCCGAGGTTCGATGGCAGCACAGAGGATGACCATATCAGCGAATATCTGAGACACTTTGCCATTATCTGGATCCTCCGCAGTAATCATCAGTTTGCCTTGGTCCAGCCCCTTTCCATCAGCACTGGCGACTTGCTTAACCTTCCCCCGAACGAAGTTCACTCCTTCCCCAGCCAACCGCTCGTAGAAATCCTCATAATCCTTGCCGAAACAACGAATGTCAGTAAACACTTGATAGACCTTGGCATCAGTCTTTTCTTTGATAAGGTGCGAGTGCTTTAGGGCATACATACAGCATACTCGTGAGCAATAGTCGTGAAACTCTTCGTCGCGGCTGCCGACACAGTGGACAATGGCCACGCTTCGAGGGACGGAGCCATCCTTGAGCTGAATGTTACCACCAGTGGGACCGGTGGCATTGCATAGACGCTCAAACTGTAATCCAGTGATAATATCGTCAAACTTTCCATAGCCATACTGAGCAGCCAGAGAGGGGTCGAAGTTCTGAAAGCCGGTAGCTATGATAACATTGCCTACCTCCACCTCTATTAGCTTGTCCTCATCATTGAAATTGATGGCCCCGGCCTCACAGAATTTCTCACAGGCCCGACACTTACCCTTCTGGAAATAGATGCAGCTCTCTCGATCAATAACCGGGACATTGGGCACGGCCTGAGGAAATGGAGTATAGATGACTTTCCGCTGCCCCAAGCCCATCTCGAACTCGCTGGTTACTTTCCAGGGACATTTTTCCTGACAAACCCCACAACCTGTGCATTTCTGTTCATCAACGTACCTAGCTTTCTTCCTAATCTTAGCCTTGAAGTTGCCGACGTAGCCTGATACCTCTTCAACCTCACTATAAGTGAACAACTCGATATAGGGATGCGAACCCAGTTCACTCATATTGGGGGTCAGGATACAGGCGGAACAGTCTAAGGTGGGGAAGGTTTTATCCAGCTGAATCATGTGTCCCCCAATGGAAGGCTCTCGTTCCACCAGGTAAACCTTGTGCCGAGAGTTAGCAATCTGCAAGGCTGCTTGAATGCCGGCAATACCTCCACCCACTACCAGCGTATTGGGATTTACCGGCACCTCTCTTATCTCCAGTGGCTCATGATAGAAGACACGCCTCACAGCAGCCCGCACTAGCGCCTTGGCTTTCTCTGTGGCTTCTGCGCGATCGCTGGTTACCCACGAGCAATGCTCTCGAATATTGGCCATCTGGAATAAGTGGCGGTTCAGCCCGGCCTGCTCACATGCCTTACGGAAAGTTGGTTCATGCATCTTTGGGGAGCAAGAGGCAACCACAACCCGGTTTAAGCCCAACTCTTTGATATCCCGCTTTATCATCTCCTGCCCCGGCTCAGAGCACATGAATCTATAGTCTCGAGCCACTACCACCGAATCCAACTGTGAGGCATACTGGCTTACGGCAGCCACGTCTACCGTTCCAGCAATGTTGGTGCCACAATGGCAGATATATACTCCTGTCCTAACCTCTCCTGTTGTCATGGTTGCTCCAGAAACTGCGAAATCTGCTCCAGAGTAAATACCGGACCATCCTGACAAACATACTTTTCACCAATATTGCATCGGGCGCATTTACCGAGGCCACACTTCATCTTAGCCTCCAGGGTGGTAACAATCTGGTTATCCTCAAAGCCTAAGTTCTTTAGCACGGATAGGGTAAAGCGAATCATTATCGGCGGTCCACAAATGATGGCAATGGCATTATCTGGCGAGGGAGCTAACTCCTTCACCACATCAGGAACCAGGGCTACTCGTCCTTTCCAGTTTTCGTCACCTTTGTCAACAGTGAGTTCCAATCTAGTTCTGGGGGCTGCCTTCCATGTTGGGAACTCCGGTTGAAATACCAGGTCCTGCGGTGTTCGCGCTCCATTTACGATTAACAAGTCTTCGTAATCATCCCGCCGTTGCAATATCCTGTTAATCACCGGACGCAAAGGTGCCATCCCGATGCCTCCACCGATGATGATTATATTCCTGCCCGCATAATCCTCTAAAGGAAAGTAATTGCCGAAGGGCCCTCGCACTCCCAAGATGTCTCCGGGCTCAAGTTCTTGTAAGGCTCTGGTTACTGTGCCAATACGCCGTACAGCGAACTCCAAGCCATCTCCTTGCTCAGGCAAAGATACGATGCCAAAGGGTGCCTCTCCTTCCCCAAAAGCCGAAAGCAAAGCAAATTGCCCTGGCTTGTAGTCAAAGCCGACTCTAATGTCAGGGTCTTCCAGCTCCACGCTTAGAAGCTTGATGTCAGGAGTGAGATGTATAGCTGTTTTCAGGGCTGCAACATAGGGAATAAAAGGACTTTCAAGAGCCACTTCTAGCCTCCGTCAGTTGCTGCAAGTCGCTTATAACTTCGCGAATGTCTATGTTTACCGGGCAGGCCTTACCACAGCGGCCACAGCCAACGCACCCCACCTCCTGGAATCGCTCTGGGAAGTAGAGGAGTTTGTGATAGAAACGCTGCCGCAACCTCTCTCCCTTCGTAGTCCGGGGGTCATAACCCCCAGCCGTGAGGCTGAAGCCCGGAGATTGACAGCTCTCCCAACTCCGCACTCGCTCTACCTTTCCCTTATCAGGATAGTCTCGCACATCAAAACAATAACAGGTGGGACAGACATAGGCACAAATGTTGCAGTGCAAACAACGGTCAGCAAGTCGCTCCCAGTAAGGGTCATTAAAGAGTTCCCTTACTGCTGAGACGATTTCTTTGGTAGGAATGGTCTTAAGCTGGGGAGGAGTGGGCATTTTCCCCTTGTACTTTGCCCAGCCCTTGGGCAGCAAGGCTTTTCCCTTTTCAGTAACCACCTGAACAATGTAGCCATCCTCTACTTCAGTGAGCAAGATATCGACATGGCTGAGGTCGTCAGGTGCACTGCCCATGCTGGTGCAGAAACACTCTGGCTGGGCTTGGTGGCAAGCCAATCCGACTAGAGCCGTGCGACTGCGGCGTTCCTGATACAGAGTATCGCTGGGCTCCTGTAGAAAAGGGCCATCCATCAAGGCAATGCCCCGAGCATCACAAGGACGTAATCCAAAAACAACTGCATCATGTTCCACCAACATGGGAACCAACTCAACTTGCCCATCATCTCTTCGTACCGAGAAAAGGGTCTCGGTGGGGGGCAGAAACCATCCTTTTGGCGAGAGGGTGGTGTTACCAAAATCAAAGATAATTTCTTCCACCTTAGATATGGGTTGAAACATAGTCTGCCCTTCAACCCGGACAGGGGCAACGACGATTCGCTGCTGGAGAAGCGACTCCAGCCAGCAAATCAGGTCATCCCTGGAAGCAAATAATTTCATTTTTCGAACTCCAGCATTTCTTCCTTTTTGAAGGTGGCGAAGGGGGGTGGCTCTTCAGGGTCTAGCCCCGCCTGGAAGGCAAAGAGTTTCTTCACGTCCTTTTCTAGCTTGCGGTTGAGCAAGCTCAGGGGAATGTCCACGGGACAAACCCGCTCGCATTCATTACAGCCAATGCAGCGTCCGGCCAGGTGAAAAGTTCGGACGGTTTGCCACAATGTGTTCTCTTCAGGAGCGATACGGATACCCACCCACAATGGCTCGAGTCGTTCAGCAAAGCACACGGGACAGTAACAGCCTGGACAAACCTGGCGGCAGGCGTAGCAACGAATGCAACGGCTAAATTGCTCCTGCCAGAATTCCCTCCGGGTGGCAACAGACTCAGCCTCGGCCTCCCGAATATCGAAATAGGTTTCCTCCTCAGCCTTTCTTAACATCTCCCGTCCTAACAGAACGTCATAGACTAGTGGTTTAGTTAGCTGGCAGCTTCGACATCTCGCCTGCAAAGTCTCACCTTTGTGGCTCCAATTCGTTTCCACCACACCGGGACAGCTAACCCCGATAATGAATACCCTGTCCCGCTCTACCTGCTTTTCATTCAACAACAAGTTGATAGCCCGCGAGTCACAGGGCTTAACCACAACCGCCATCCTTTTGCCCTTCTTATTCAGAAGATATTTAACCAGGTTATGAGTGCAAGTCTCGTCGAAGACAAGTCGCTCTACGGCAGAGGAATCGTAAGCAAAGAAGGGACGAGAGGTAAGACCATCGCCAGCCCGTTCGTAACCAATGACACCCTCAACCGTACCCTCCTGCAAAAGGTTTCGAGCTTTATCTCGAATCTGCTGGATTAACTCCATATCCATCTCAGATTTTGCTCCTTGGCCCAAGCCTGGCTAGCTCCATGGTAAAATCGGCTACCAACTCGGCAAATCTCTGCCCTTCTGATGCGGAAACCCACTCCACCCGCAGCCGCTCCTTTTCTATACCTAGATAGTTAAGGAACTCACGCAGCAGTGCAAACCTACGCCTGGTATGATAATTGCCTTCAGTATAGTGGCAGTCTCCAGGGTGACATCCCGACACCAAAACTCCGTCAGCTCCCCTCTGGAAACACTTTAATACGAAGAGGGGGTCAACTCGTCCTGAGCAAGGAACACGAATAATGCGAATATTTTCGGGATAGCACATGCGGCTAGTTCCGGCCATATCAGCGCCGGCATAACTACACCAGTTACATAAAAACCCAACGACCTTAGGTTGATATTCCACACTCACAAAGACATCACCTCAGCGAGAATTTGCTGGTCACTGAAGCCTCTGAGTTTTATCGCCCCCGGGCGGCAGGCAACGACACAGAGGCCACATCCTTTACATAGACTCTCATTGACGGAAGCCACGGTGCGTCCATCACGAAGGACTTGAGCCTCAATTGCCTGGAAGGGACAAACCTGGCGGCACAGCAGACAGCCTGTGCACCGAGTGATGTCCACAATAGAGGTCATTGGCTCAGCCTCAATGAACTCTTGGCTAAATAGTTTCAGCACGTATTGCGCCGCAGCGCCACCCTGGGCTACAGATTCCGGTACGTCGGTGGGAGCTACGGCACATCCGGCGATAAAGATGCCATCCATAGCCGTCTCCACTGGTCGCAACTTGGGATGCGCCTGGAGGAGATAGTTCTTGTTGTCATAGCTGATATGGAGTGTTTGGAATAGATTGGCGACATCCTGGTTGGGCATTAACCCTGTAGCCAGAACCACTAAGTCGGCGGGTATATTAAAGGTCTTGCCTGTAAGAAAATCTTGCCCTGAGACCAAGAGTCTGCCATCTTGCCGTGCCACATTGTCAATCTGGCCTCTCATGTAGGTGGTCCCTATTTTCTCTGCCCGCGTCAGGAAGTCCTCGAAAATCTTACCTCCCGGCCCCCGGGCATCGGTGTATATGATGTAACTATGAGTATCCAGGGCATGCTCTTTGAGCATGATAGCTTGCTTAGCCATATACATGCAGCATATCTTGCTGCAATAGCCGCTCCCGGTGCGTTCATCCCGAGACCCCACACAACTTATAAAGACCACCTCCTTAGGGTGAGCTCCATTGGATGGGCGGATTACCTCGCCACCAGTGGGTCCGGCAGCGCTCATCATTCTCTCTAGCTGCAAGCCGCTGATGACATCAGGATAGACACCGCCACCATAGATACTGAACTGGGTATGGTCTAAAGGACCAGCTCCGGTAGCCACTATTATTGCTCCCACTTCCTCCTCTGACATCTCATCTTTCATTTCATGGGCAATAGCCTTTGCCTCGCAGACTTTTTCACACTCACGACATTCGGAACAGACTGCGCAATTCAAACAGCGCTGAGCTTCCGCGACTGCTGTTCTTTCGTCAAAGCCCAGCTCAACCTCACCAAATCCCCTTCGTTTTCCTAGTTCCAGAGCTGGCATAGCATGTCTCGCTTCTGGTTTTACCCCCGCCTTTGACACGTCTTTTACCCTTCTGACCGTTTCTGGTCTTCCTTCTTGCATATCCAGCCCCCTGAGGTAGCGGTCAATAGAGATGGCTGCCTCCTTACCAGCAGCGACAGCCGCGATAACATCGGCTGGACCAGAGACCACATCCCCACCAGCAAAAACACCATCAATGTTAGTCTGTAAAGTAACCGGGTCAACGGAGAGAGTTCCCCAGTTAGTGTAGGCTAAACCTTCGGGCAGCGTTGCCTTATCCACGCTTTGACCAACAGCTATAATCACATTGTCAACATTTATGTTGAATTCTGAGCCTTTGATG
>CAZWDC010000014.1:0-6975 GCA_964633085.1 uncultured Dehalococcoidales bacterium | reverse complement strand
TCTCGCCAGATATCGCAGCGAACGGCATTTGTTTTACTTGGCGTAGCTACAGCGATAGCAGTACTGCCTGTTCTATTTATTATTGTCTACACTGTTATCAATGGTGCCGGTGCCATAAGCTGGAGTTTTCTGAGCCAAGCTCCCTCACAGGCGGGCAAGGAGGGTGGTATTCTGCCAGCCATTGTTGGCACTTTTTGCCTGATGCTGGGTACGCTATTCTTTGCGTTGCCTATAGGGATACTGGCTGGCATCTATCTCACCGAATATGCCAGGGATAATTGGTTGACCAGGCTCATTAACATGGCCATTGTCAATCTGGCTGGTGTACCCAGCATCGTTTTCGGGCTTTTTGGGCTCAGTGTATTCGTGTTAGCCTTCCGTTTTGGCTTATCTCTTCTTGCCGCCAGCCTCACTCTGGCTTCTCAAGCACTGGCGATGGTCATTACCAGTTCGAGAGAAGCAATACTGGCTGTTCCTAAGGAGTATAGAGAGTGTAGCCTTGCCGTTGGGGCAACAAAGTGGCAGACGGTGAGACATGTGGTCTTACCACAAGCTCTTCCGGGCATTATCACAGGTGCAGTGTTGGCTATAAGCCGTGCTGCGGGGGAGACAGCGCCAATCTTGGTCACCGGGGCTGCCTTTCTACTTCCAGGTCTTCCGGGCTCTCCTTTTGAGCAGTTTATGGCATTGCCTTATCACCTCTACACAGTGGCTGCTCACGTGCCCGGCATGTCCAAGACTGTCATGTGGGGAGTAGCTTTAGTCTTACTGGTAGTGGTGCTTTCTTTTGACATTCTGGCAGCTATCATAAGATACCGATCTCGACAAAGGACTTAGATAGATGAATAGAAACAGTACCTCGTTAAGCAACACATTGAGTACCCAGGCATGCACCACAAAGCTCAGAACCGAAAAGGTAAATCTCTATTATGGCTCCTTTCAAGCTTTGAGGAATATAACTTTGGATATACCCGCATGTGCTATTACAGCCATAATTGGTCCCTCGGGCTGTGGCAAATCATCTCTGCTGCGTCTCTTCAATCGCATGAATGACCTGATTCCAGGGGCTAGAGTGGAAGGGAATGTTGAGCTTGATGGCATGCTTATCTACGACCCGAAAGTTGACGTTGTCGAGCTTAGGAAAAGGGTGGGGATGGTGTTCCAGAAGCCTAATCCTTTTCCTATGTCGGTATTCGAGAACGTGGCTTTTGGACCGCGGCGGCACGGCGTTAATAACCGTGCTGAGCTGGAAGAAATAGTTGAAAAGAGTTTGCGCCAGGCAGCTCTCTGGGACGAGGTGAAGGACAAGCTGGAGCAATCGGGGCTGGCCTTATCCGGTGGACAGCAGCAGAGGCTGTGCATTGCTCGAGTATTGGCAGTGGAGCCAGAGGTTATCTTGATGGATGAGCCTTGCAGTGCCTTGGATCCGGTAGCCACCCTCAAAATCGAAGATTTGATGAAAAATCTGGCTCAAAATTACACCATTATTATTGTTACCCACAACATGCAGCAGGCTGCACGCGTATCAGACACAGCTGCCTTCTTGATGATGGAAGAGGATCGAGCTGGAGTACTGGTCGAATATGGCCCGACCTCTCAACTATTCACTAATCCTAAGGACAAACGCACTGAAGACTATATTACCGGTCGATTTGGATAAATATTTCTGGAGGGTAAACATGGAAATGAGGACAGTTTTTCATAAGAAACTCAGGGAAATTCAAGACGATATTCTGGCTATGGGAAGCATGGTAGGCAAAGCCGTCCTTCGCTCCATTGACGCTCTTAAGAACCGAGACGTGGAGCTTGCTCGCCAGATAATCGCTGATGACCAGAAGATAAATGGAAAAAGGTTTGAGATTGAAGAAAAGTGTATCCAATTGATAGCTACTCAACAGCCGATGGCTAGCGACCTACGCATCATTATCGCTATCCTCAACATCACGACTGAGATTGAGCGGATAGGAGACTACGCAGTAGGTATTGCTCGGATTGTCATAATGATTGGCGACGAGCCGCCCCTTAAGCCGCTGATTGATATTCCACGAATGGCAGAACAGACTGTGGATATGTTACAGCGCAGTCTGAACGCCCTTCTCAATCGCGATGCCGAAGCCGCCAGGAAAATCGCTGCTGAGGATGACGTGATTGACCATTTATATGACCAGGTATTCCGGGAGTTGCTGACCTTTATGGCTGAAGACCCCAGGACAATTACACGGGCAACCCGTCTTATTTGGACAGCCCATAACTTGGAGCGAGCCGCCGACAGAGTAACCAACATCTGTGAACGGGTAGTCTTTATTGTCACTGGCAAGATGGAAGAAATCGGAGCTTCAAAGTATTGAGAGCGGTAACCCTACAAGGAGGATGTTGCGAAGTCTCGAAAGGCCTGCTTCTTTTCCGGGGAACGGTAGCAGGGAAAGTTGCCAGGGGTGACTTCTTAGTTTGTGCGTTTTCTTACGACTAGTAGGACATTCTCATCGGACCAGCCGATCTTGTGCGGGTCTTTGAACTTCTTCCGAATACTTTGTTCAAATTGATTTAGGCAGTCATCAAATTCTTCCTTAGTGTATAGGTAGAACGTTGAATAGTGGTGGTTCCGCGCTCGTTCTAAAAGCACATGTAATGAAGAAAGTCTGGCATATTTGAAATATTCTACACCTTCGATTTCGAGGCCGGGGGCTTTTTCTATTGAAGCTCTCAACTCGTGTAATTCGTAAAGTCTGTTTTCTTTCTCATCAAAAAGAGGGAAGTATTTTCCCCATATATTTCTGCGGTTCTGGCTCCTCAAGCGGGTGTATATGAATAAATGTCCGGTATTTTTCAAAAGCCGCGAACACTGTTCGAAGAAATGCGACGCACCAAAGTGATGAATCGCGTTGAAGGTAAAGATACAATCCAAGCGATTATCTTTCAGTGGTATTTTTTCGGAGGGTGCTCTTATTACTTGGAAGTTTCTAATTCTATGTTCTAGCAAAAAGTTCCTTAATGCTTTCAACATTTCTCCGTTGACATCTATGCAGTAGAGAAACAATCTCTTTCCGAGGGATTGAAGCAATTTCAAATCATATCTTCCAGCTCCGCAACCAATATCTGCAGCCACTATGTTTGAGTGCCTATGTAATTTCTCTTTGATGAAGATGATGGGCTCCACGTCGGTTACCCTCAGATCTCTGTACCGGTGGGCGATTTTCGAAAAGTGGTGGTGTATGCTTTCCATGACAATCCCTATCGACACGTTTTACATCGAACTCTCGTTCACTTCGCTGCTAACAATTACTCTTAGCAGCAAAACGTAACCCTCCTTTAAGGATACAATATCTTCTTTGAAGGGAAGGCCCTGTCTGGAACTATGGTGGGCCATTGTGGACTCGAACCACAGACCCCGGTCTTATCAGGACCGTGCTCTAACCAACTGAGCTAATGGCCCTCAGCGGGTAAAATATAATAGCTTTTGCAGGAAATCACTGTCAAGGTAAGAGAGAATGGCTCTGACCATCCATATCTATTATTCTGTTTCGCCTTGTTCTTTCTCCTGCCAGAGAAGAGTCGCAGTACGCTTGATGACTTCGTAATTGAAACCGCGGTAGGCGAGGTAACTTGATAGGCGTCGGTAGAAGTCGGGATAGTCTAAATGGGCCAGGGCTGGCATCCGGCTGGAGCCCAGCTTATAAGCAAGCTCTTCGTCATCTATATCTTCGGTCACTTGTTCAATTATTTCTGCGGCTACTTTTTTGTCTCTTAATTCCTTTTTTATCAGTCTTTTGCTCTTAGGTCTGAAGGATAAGCGGTTCTCTTTCCAGAATTGAGCGAAGGCAAAATCATCGCTCAAGTTTTGCTCCCTGAGTCTGGCAATCGCTTTCTCTGCCACTTCATTAGCAAAACCGCGTTTGTGAAGCCAGTGTCTGAGCTCTCCTTCGCTGCGCGGGCGGTAACTAAGATAGTAGTAGGCTGCATCAAGGCAATCTTGCAAGGATTCGTTATCCGCCAACTGAACCTGCCCGGGTTATATCAGTCTTCTTGCGTGGATGTTTCCGGACTTTCTCCTAGAGAAATGCTGGGAATGTCTGCTGAGGCTCTTATCTTGCTTTCCAGTTCAGAAGCAGCCTCGGGATGTTGCCTTAAATAGTCTTTGGCATTTTCTCTGCCCTGCCCCAGCTTTTTGTCTCCATATGTAAAGAAGGCACCGGCTTTCTTAATCAACCCCGCAGCCATTCCAAGGTCAATCAGATTTCCCTCTCTACTTATCCCGTGATTAAACATAATATCAAATTCAGCGCTGCGAAAGGGGGGAGCGACCTTATTCTTCACTACCCTGGCCTTTACCCTTGTGCCTACCACTTCTGTGCCCTGTTTGATGGCATCACCACGCCTCAAATCTATCCTCACTGAGCTATAGAACTTGAGCGCCCGTCCTCCGGGAGTTACCTCGGGATTACCGAAAACAATGCCCACTTTTTCTCGCAGCTGGTTAATAAAAACAACCGCTGTTTTAGACTTACTGATAGCGGCACTCAATTTTCTCAGTGCTTGGGACATCAATCGTGCCTGTAACCCGACATGGGCATCGCCCATCTCACCTTCTATCTCAGCTCTGGGCGCTAAGGCGGCCACGCTATCTATGACTATTACATCTACAGCACTGCTTCTCACTAGAGTTTCCGTGATTTCTAGAGCTTGCTCGCCGGTATCCGGTTGGGAGATGAGCAAATCGCGCAGGTTAACACCGCAGTTAGCGGCATACCGAGGGTCAAAGGCATGCTCAGCATCAATATAGGCGGCAATACCGCCAGCTTTTTGAGCTTCAGCGATTATATGCTGGGCGAGTGTAGTTTTACCTGAAGCCTCAGAACCGAATATCTCGGTAACTCGCCCTCTTGGTATGCCACCTATTCCTAAAGCTAAATCAAGAGCCAGTGCGCCGGTGGGAATGGCGTCTCCAGCTACCCTAGCTGGTGCTTCGCCTAGCTTCATAATCGAACCCTTGCCATGTTGCCTTTCGATTTGCTCTATGGCTAGCTCGACTGCCTTCTCTTTCTCAGTAGTCACTCTATTATTGTATCATGGAAACCGTAGCCCAATCAATGAGAAAATAGCGCAAGGTCTACACTCTTTGGCGTGGAAAATTTGCCTGAATTTGCCACAGTCGCTAGAAAGCCAAGCTTTTTTATTTATAGCCCAGAATCTCTTCCAAGCCTTTCGCCTGTTCAATGTGATAGGGGCCCACCCTGGTGCGGCGAACTTCCACTACAGTAGCACCCACCCCAAGTTTTTCTCCGATATCATGCACAAGGCTTCTAACATAAAATCCTGAGGACACCTCGCAAGAGAGAGCAAAATAGGGGAACTGGAACTCCTTGAGCTCCAGGGAATAAATGCTTACCTTTTTAGGTGGAATATCTACGCTGACACCCTTTCTGGCTAATTGGTAAGCTTTTCGTCCCGCCATTTTTTTAGCTGAGAATGGTGGAGGGGTCTGCCAAACATCACCATGAAATTCCTTCAAGGCCTTTCCCAATTCCTCTCTGGTTATTTCTTTATCACTTTGCCGCAGGACTTTTCCGTCAGAGTCAAAAGTGTCTGTCTCAACACCGAGAACAGCCTTGACCTCGTAAGCCTTGTCCAGCTTGAGAAACGAAGAGGCATTTTTCGTATGTTTGCCAGTGAGGACAATTAGAAGCCCCGTAGCTAGAGGGTCTAAGGTCCCTGTGTGACCGGCCTTCACGTTGAACTTCTTTCTTATCCGCTCTACCACTCGGGATGAAGTAAGCCCTTTGGGCTTGTCCACCAATAGCATTTTGTCCATCCTCGTAAGTATACAAGAAAACACAGACCTTATCACTCGTGAGTCTTGTTTAAACGTGTGGATTTCACCTAGTTCAGATAGATGGGTGACACTTGTATGCTTGTAACGTTGGGCAATAACCCCCTGTATTATTGCGAGCCCCGGCTGGTCGGGGCGTGGCAATCTCTGCCATTAAATCCTAATATCTAAATCCTAAACAATATCAAATGACCAAAATCCGAGGGATCAAACAGTTTTGAAATTTGAAAATTAGAATTTGTTTAGTATTTGGTGCTTGTGATTTAGGATTTCCTCCAAAATGTGGTTTTTGACAGGTTTGGCAGCTGATGCTATTATAATCTGTCTAACGTAGATTGCAGCCCAAGTTAATGATAGCACGATGGTCAATTCGGTTGGGGAGGGGACTTAGGGGGTGGTGATAGGTGGATGCCGCCAGTAGTTGGCTTTTATTAGCCTTTCTAGTTTGCTTAGCTCTTTCCGCCTTCTTTTCCAGTGCTGAGTCAGCTTTTATCTCCTTGCCTAAGCTGCGCATAAGATATCTGGTGGAAAGCAAGGTTAAAGGAGCAGAAAAGCTGGCCAAGATTGCTGAAAAGCCTGAGAGGGTTCTGGCTACCGTTCTTCTCGGCAATAATCTGGTAAATATCGCTGCCGCTACACTAGGTACCATTATGGCAGTAGCTGTTTTCGGCTTACCATGGGGGCCAATCATAGCCACCGTGGGGGTGACAGCACTAATTCTGGTTTTTGGAGATGTTATCCCCAAGACTTTCGGTATGCATCATGCCCAGCGGCTATCCCTGATGTATGCTAATCCCCTAAAAATAATAGAATTTTGTTTTTACCCTTTTATCCTGGCTCTGGAGCGAATTGGGTTAAGACTTACCAAAATGGTAGCTGTATCCGAGCAGGATAAGAAATCGATTAGCGAGGGTGAGATACGTTCGGCAATAAATGTCGGGGAAAGCGAAGGGGTGGTGGAGGGTCATGAGGCAGAGATGTTACACAAGGTGTTTGAATTCACCGATCGCCCGGTGAGCAAGATAATGGTCCCCAGAACAGAAATTGTCTGGGTGGAGCAAGGGACGAAGCTAAAGGATTTTCTCGAGCTTTATGCTAAAGGACGCTACAGTCGTTTTCCTGTATATAAAGAGCACACTGATAATGTG
>CAZWDC010000013.1:0-11522 GCA_964633085.1 uncultured Dehalococcoidales bacterium | reverse complement strand
GTCCAGAACTTCAGCTTGATACAAAGTCCGCGGAAAGCCATCGAAAATGCAGCCCGAGGCACAGTCAGGCTGATTAATTCTTTCCAGAATCATTTTTATGCTTACCTCATCGGGAACTAATTCTCCTTTATCCATATAGCTTTTAGCCAAGAGACCAACCTCGGTCTTCTCCTCTAACGCCTGGCGAAACAAATCCCCGGAAGCTATGTGAGGCAAATTCATCTCCTGAGAGAGAATATCTGCTTGAGTTCCCTTCCCTGCCCCCGGAGCACCTAACATGACAATGTACATTACTTCAGGAAACCTTCGTAGCGGCGCATGGTTAGTTGAGCTTCTAACTGCTTCATGGTATCTAGAGCTACACCAACAGCTATGAGCAAAGCGGTGCTCTGGATCGTCAATGCTGAAACATGAGTTATTCTTTGGGCTATGAAAGGCATAATTGCCACTATAGCCAGAAAGAAGGCGCCACCGAAAGTGATGCGCTTTATGATTCCATTCAGATAATCAGCCGTTGCCTTGCCGGGCCGAACTCCAGGGACAAAGCCGCTCTGTTGCTGCAAAGTTTGAGGCAGATTCATTTGCTCAAATATGACGAAAGTGTAGAAGAAAGTAAAACCGATTACCAAGGCAAAATACAACACCTGGTAAAGTACAGTGTTGGACTGAAAAAGATTGTAGACCGTATTCCAGAAGTTCGGGTCTTGACCGGTTGGGTTCATAAAATATGTAGCTACAGTAGCCGGAAGCTGCATTAAGGCTATAGCAAAAATAAGGGGTATCATCCCAGCAGTGTTGACCCGCAGGGGGATATAAGTTGAACCTGATTGGCGATACATTCGTCCACTGCGAAAAGTGCTCCGAGCATACTGCACAGGAATACGGCGATGAGCTTCCACAAATATGACTATGAGCACCAGCATAGCCAAGGCCAGAATAATGTAGGCGATCAGCCCCCCGGGTCGTCCAGCTTGAGCCTCAACAATGCCCTCACCGACTATCGTCGGCACTCTAGCCACGATACCAGCGAAAATTATTATTGATATGCCATTCCCTATGCCACGCTCAGTAATCAATTCGCCTAGCCAGACAAGGAACATCGTGCTAGCTATCATTGTTACTATTATGCTGGCTATGGTCAACGACCCAAGTGGCTCAACAGTAACATCACGGGCGCGTAACAAAGTAATCATGGCATAGCCTTGAAGAGCAGCCAGGGGTATTGTTATCAGGTGAGTAATGCGATTGATTTTTTGTTGACCGAGCTCCCCTTGCTCAGACAAAGCTTGAAGGCTGGGAATTACCGGGACCAGCAATTGCATAATTATGGACGCAGTGATATAAGGGTAAACGCCCAGGGTAGCTATACTAAACTCCGCCATGGCACCACCGCTAAAAAGGTCAAGCATGCCGAAGAGGAGGCTTCCCTCAAAAAATTTCTTCAGTGCTCCGGGATCCACACCGGGCAAGGGAACGTGAGATATAAAGCGAAAAACGATAAGGATGCCGAGGGTGAAAAGGATTCTTTGTCGCAAATCAGGCAATGTCCATATATCCATCATTGCCTGAACGAGGCGTGGTCGGGTTGTTTTGCGCTGCATTCTAAGCCTGTTCTACCTTCCCTCCAGCAGCAAGGATTTTTTTCTTCGCCGATGAAGAGAATTTGTTAGCCTTAACTTGTAGTGGATGCTGGACATCACCAGCGCCCAGGATTTTGGTCGGACAGTCCAGTGTGTTAATCAACCCCGCTTGAAGCAATTCCTTGGGGGTTACCTCGGTTCCTGGGGGGAAAATGGCTAGCTTCCCCACATTGACAATATTGTATTTCGTTTTGAATACATTAGTGAATCCTCTTTTCCGTGGTAACCGTTTTATCAAAGGCAATTGCCCACCCTCAAAGCCAAGGCGCACGCCACCACCCGAGCGAGCCTTTTGTCCCTTGCAACCTCGCCCCGAATAGGTGCCATGACCGCTGCCATCTCCCCGACCCACGCGTTTCCTCTTGTGTTTGGCACCTACCGGAGGTTGTAATTCATTCTGTTTCATCTACTTTTTCTTCCGGAACTTCCCCAGCACTCACATCTGTGAATGCTGGCTGAATTGCTGCCTCTTCACTTTTTTTCAGGTTAGCCAAGGCAAGCACTGTCGCCTTAGCTACATTGATCTTGCTAGGCCCACCCAATGATTTGCCAAGGACATCTTTTATGCCCGCTAACTCGAGCACGGCTCGAGCAGTATTATTGACAATTAAGCCCGTGCCAGGCGCCGCCGGCTTTAGTAAGATTATGGATGCTCCAAACTTAGCCAGAATTTCGTGAGGGATGGTACCATCTTTTATAGGCACCTGAATCAGCTCTTTCTTGGCCATAGCACTTGCTTTGCGAACCGCTTCAGGAACCCCTGCCGCTTTGGCCAAACCGAATCCTACATGTCCGTTGCGATCACCAACCACCACTAAAGCTCTGAAACGAAGGTGTTTACCTCCTTTGACCACTTTAGTTACACGGTCGATGCCTAGCAGTTTCTCTTCGAGACTTAGTTCTGAGGCATCAATTTTAACCTTTCTCCCGCTTATCTTGGTGACTGCTTTCATAAGGCTAACCTCAAAATTCCAATCCAGATTTTCTGGCAGCCTCGGCTAAAGCCTTGACTCTGCCCTGATATTCATAACCACCACGGTCAAAAACCACCTGTTTAATCCCTTTAATTAATGCTTTCTCAGCAAGCAAAGTTCCTACTATCTCAGCCCTTTTTGTTTTGGCCATTCCGTTGGTCTTGCTTCTCACTTGTGAGTCAAGAGTGCTCACTGAGAGCAAAGTTTGGCTTGTAGAATCGTCAATAACCTGAGCGTAGATATGATTTAGGCTACGGAAAACAGATAACCGTGGGCGCGATGTTGTTCCCACAATCTTCCGTCTCACTCGCTTGTGCCGTATTTCCCGCATTGCTTTTGAAGTTCGAGCGCTCATCATAATAACCACTATTTCTTACCCACTTTGCCTGATTTGCCAGGTTTAAGACGCAGCTTTTCCTCAGCATACTTAATGCCTTTCCCCTTGTAATGGTCAGCCGGGCGTATTGCTCGAATCTTAGCAGCTGTTTCCCCAACCAGTTCTTTATCAATCCCGGTGACATGAATGCGGTTTGCCCCTTCAATGGTTATATTAATACCAGGAGGAGGCGAAAACTCTACAGTATTAGTGTACCCTACTTGAAGCAGTAGCTTTTCGCCGGCTTTCTGTGCTCTGTAACCTACACCATTTATTTCTAACACTCTTTCAAAACCCTGGCTTACTCCTACAATCATGTTCGCCAAAAGGCTACGAGTGAGCCCGTGTAAAGAACGATGAATCTTACTATCACTAGGCCGAGCTACAATCAAGCAACCATCCTTCAAAGCAATAGAAATGTCAGGGTGAAACCGCCGACGGAGTTCTCCTTTAGTTCCTTTTACTACCACTTCACTCCCAGCGATTCTTACCTCAGTGTCTTTAGGTACAGCGATAGGAAGCAAGCCAATACGAGACATAATTTATAACTCCTGGGTTAATTTACCATACATAGCAGAGAATTTCACCGCCAAGATGCTGCCGCCACGCCTTCTGACCAGTCATAATACCCTTAGATGTTGATAGGATAGCAATGCCTAAACCTCCGTAGACGCGGGGTATTTCATGCCTTTCCGCGTAAAACCTTAAGCCCGGCCTACTCACTCTTTCTAAACCTAAGATTGCAGGCCGTTCATCTACATACTTGAGGTGGATTTTTATCATTGGCTGTGGTTTCCCTTTAAGCACTTCGTAGCCTTCAATGAAACCTTCCTCCTTGAGTATCTTAGTGATAGAAAGCTTCATTCTAGAAGAAGGCACAAGCACACTTTCGTGACCGGCCATGATGGCATTGCGTATCCGAGTTAACATGTCAGCGATGGGGTCAGTGACTGTCATTTCTCTCTCACCAACTTGATTTTCTTATTCCTGGAATTACACCAGTTACAGCAAGCTCTCGAAAACAAATGCGGCAAAGACCAAATTTACGCATATAGGCACGTGGCCTGCCACACAATTGACAACGATTTCGTTGCTGCACCCTATACTTTGGTGGGCGTTTTGACTTGATAATCTTAGACATCTTCGCCATATTAAGTTCTCCTGAAAGGCATGCCCATTAATTCTAGCAAATCCCTGGCTTCATCATCGTTCTTGGCTGTAGTAACAATAGTTACTTCAAGGCCGCGAATTTTATCGACCTTATCATACTCAATCTCAGGGAAGACTATCTGCTCCTTTATACCCAGGCTATAATTTCCTCGGCCATCAAACGAATCTCGTGATACCCCGCGGAAATCTCGGAACCTCGGTAGAACAACATTAACCAGTTTGTCGAAGAAATCGTACATCCGCTTACCTCGTAACGTCACCATCATCCCAATAGGCATGCCAGCCCTCAGCTTAAAAGCGGAGATAGACTTTTTCGCACGTGTGGTTACTGGACGTTGCCCCGAAATTGTAGCCAGGCTTTTCTCGGCTGCTTCCAGGGCTTTAGACTCCTGCGTAGCCTCGCCCAAACCAATGCTAATCACAATCTTTTCCAACTTAGGTAGTTGCATTATATTATTATAGCCAAGCTTAGTCTTAAGCTGAGGCACTACTTCGGTCCAATATTTCTCCTGCAAGCGAGATTTCATAGTCAAATTCCTTAGTCAATCACCTCTTGACACGAATTGCAGATTCGCACTTTTTTGCCATCGTCCAGAAAGCGAAAACTGACGCGTGTCGGTTTGCCACACTTATTACACAACAACATCACGTTGGACACATGGATGGGAGCTTCCAGCTCAATTATGCCAGCCTGTCGAACAGCCCTGCGAGCTCGAGAGTGACGCTTAATCATATTGATTCCTTCCACTATCACCCTATCCTCATCCGGGAGAGCAAGACGCACTTTCCCCTTTTTCCCCTTGTCCTTGCCAGCAATTACGATGACAGTATCGTTTTTCCTGATTTTCATTTTAAAAAACCTCTGGGGCTAAGGATATTATCTTGGCGAAGTTTTTATCTCTAAGTTCTCGGGCCACAGGACCAAAAATACGACTACCTTTAGGATTGTTTCTATCACCAAGAATAACCGCGGCATTTTCGTCAAATCTGATATAGGAGCCATCAGAGCGGCGATAAGGTTTAGCCACGCGCACAACCACAGCCCGCACTACCTCACCTTCTTTCACCATTCCATTGGGCACTGCTCGCTTCACCGTGGCTACAATGATGTCGCCTATTCGGGCATACTTCCTTGCCCCAATAGGCACATTAATGCACATAATCTGCTTGGCCCCAGTATTATCAGCTATCCTGAGCCTAGTATAAGCTTTAATCATTTCTTTCGCTTCGGTCTGGTTTTGACCACTTCCTGCTTAGATACTATTTCCATTACCCGCCATCTCTTGTCTTTGGACAAAGGGCGGGTCTCGACAATCTTTACCTTATCTCCAATTTTACAGGCATTTTTCTCATCATGAGCTTTATATTTTTTGGTAACGCTGATAGCCTTTTTGTAGAGTGGATGGACTTTACTAGTTTCCACGGCAACTACCACGGTTTTGTCCATTTTGTCGCTCACTACAACACCTTCTCTAACCTTTCTTTTCCCGAGATAATTCATCCTATGCCAAGCTCCCTTTCTCTTAAAATAGTCTTTATCCTGGCAATCCTTTTCTTCACTCTAGGAATTTCCCGATGATTCCCCAACTGTTTAGTGGCTAAGCGAAAACGGAGGTTAAAAAGCTCCTCATGAGCTTCTTCGAGCTTTTTTAACAGTTCTTCAGTATTAAGGCTGCGAATTTCACTAGCTTTCAAGTTTCTGCCTCTCCCTCGTGACAAAACTAGTAGCTATAGGGAGCTTGGAGGAAGCAAGACGAACTGCCTCCGAAGCCGCCTCCTCACTTACACCAGCTAGTTCAAACAGGATTCTACCTCTCTTAACTACAGCTACCCAATGATCTGGAGCGCCTTTCCCACCACCCATCCTTGTCTCTGCAGGCTTCTTAGTTACAACTTTGTCAGGGAAAACCCGTATCCATAGTTTGCCCCCACGATGCAAGTGGCGCACAAATACGCGACGCGTTGCTTCAATTTGTCGCGCTGTTACCCAAGCAGACTCCTCAGCCCTCATGCCAAAGTCACCGAAGACAATGGTATTCCCGCTCTGAGCGCTGCCTTTCAGCCTTCCTCTATGCATCTTGCGATACTTCACTCGTTTCGGCTGTAGCACTTTTCTCCTTTACCTCCGGCATAATATCGCCCTTATAAATCCACACCTTTATACCAATACGCCCCATTATAGTGTGGGCTTCAGCAAAGCCATAATCGATATTGGCACGCAATTTATGCAACGGCATTTGACCTTGGTGAAGCGTCTCAGATCTGGCAATTTCGACTCCACCAAGCCTTCCACCACACGTTATTTTTATTCCCTTAGCACCAGCTTGCAAAGTCCGAAAGGCGGCTTGCTTCATAGCCCGGCGGAAAGGGACTCTCTCTTCAATCCGCTCAGCTATGCTCTGAGCTACCAAAGAAGCTTCAAGCTCAGGGTGTTCAACCTCTCTAATAGTCAACCTAATCTTGTCTCCACTGACCTTCTCCAGCTCCGACTTCAGTGCTTCCACATTTTGTCCCCCTCGGCCAATCAAGATGCCAGGACGAGCTGAGTAAATAGTCAGACATACCTCGTCTCCGGGACGCTCTATTTCCACCCGAGCAACGGCTCCTCCGGAACATTTTTCCTCCACAATCTTGCGCAGCTTTATATCATTTAGCAGAAACCGTGCATAGTTCTTCTCAGCATACCACTTAGCCAGCCAATCCCGGTTAACACCCAGCCTGAAAGCATAAGGATGAACTTTTTGTCCCAAAACTATTCCTCCTCTTCAGTAACAAAAACTGTAATATTGCTAGCCCGCTTTAAGATAGGACTCACTCTCCCTCTCGACTGAGGGCGGAATCTCTTCAAGGTATGCCCTTGATCAGCAAATATATCAGCGATTCTAAGCTCAGCGGGCGACATTTGAAAATTGTTTTCGGCATTAGCTGCTGCTGATTTGATTACCTTAGCCACGGCTTTGGCTGTGGGGGTAGGCAAAAAGCTAAGAATAGTCAAAGCCTCATCAACTTTTTTGCCTCTAACCATATTTATCACTAAACGCACCTTTTGAGGCGAAATCCCAACATCTTTGGCTACAGCTTTTACCTTCATTGCGTCTTATTCTTTCTTCGCCTGCTCAGTTATTTTAGCTTTGGTAATGTGACCTCTAAATGTTCTGGTAGGGGCAAATTCTGCTAATTTATGCCCCACCATGCTTTCGGTGATGAAGATAGGCACGTGCTTTCTGCCATTATGCACGGCAATAGTATGACCTATCATTTGGGGTAGAATAGTAGAAGCACGGGACCACGTCTTTATCACCGTTTTCTCGCCCGAATTATTAAGCGCTTCTATTTTCTTGAGCAATTTAGCATCACAAAATGGTCCTTTCCTAAGCGACCGTGACATCCTGCTTCCTCCGTTTAAGAATCATTTTATTCGACACTTTACGGCGACGTGTCTTAGCCCCCAAAGCTGGTTTCCCCCAAGGAGTTTTAGGGGGCATTCCTCTGGGAGCCCGGCCTTCCCCACCACCATGTGGGTGGTCTCGGGGAGTCATAGCAGAACCTCGAACTGTAGGTCGCCGACCTAACCATCTGCTTTTCCCAGCTTTACCTAATTTGATATTTCCGTGGTCAACATTGCCTATTTGACCAATGGTAGCCCAGCACCGACAGTGAAATTTACGCAATTCACCTGAAGGGAGTTTAAGCACAACATATCGGCCTTCCTTGCTTATAATTTGGGCTGAGCTTCCTGCACTGTGAACAAGTTTGCCTCCCTTGCCTGGCTCAAATTCAACATTATGCACTAAAGTTCCCACAGGGATGGACTCCAATGGCAGAGCATTCCCAAGTTTTATATCAACATCCTCGCCTGCTTGTATGGTATCACCTAACTTGATGCCCAAAGGTGCAAGTATATAACGCTTTTCTCCGTCAGCATAATGAATTAGGGCAATGCGAGCTGACCTGTTAGGATCATACTCGATAGAAGCCACCTTTCCTGAGATACCAATTTTATCTCTCTTGAAATCAATAATGCGAAGTTTGCGCTTATTGCCGCCACCGCGGTGACGCACCGTTATCACGCCTCGGGTATTACGCCCTGCCTTCTTTTTTAGTGGCACGAGCAAGGATTTTTCCGGAGCCACCCTGGTTAGCTCTTCAAATGTCGCCCCAACCATAAATCTTCTCCCTGGGGAGGTCGCATCATAAGTCTTCAATCCCATGAATCACTCCTTATTCATTCGCCCGGAAAAATCTTATCTTCAATATAGGTTACTATTTATGTGTCCTTTGCCAGCGAGTCTTCTTAAGAAGCTTCTTATGCTGGTGCTTGGACATTTTCTTTCTTCTCCACTTGGTAACTGAGCCCATTAGACACCCTCAAAGAAAGTAATTTTGTGTCCCGGTGCTAGGGTAACTATGGCCTTTTTCCAAGGCAAGCTAGTTACTTGTCTCCTACCAAATCTCCTTGTCTTCCCAGGCACCGTTATCACATTGACTTTGCTTACCTTTACCTTAAAAGCTTGTTCCACTGCCTCCTTAATCTGAGACTTCGTAGCCTTGTCTGCTACCTCAAAGGCGTATTTATCCTTCTCCTTAAGCGAGGTAGCCTTCTCTGTAATCAGAGGACGTCGTAGAACTTCGTAAAGATGCAATTTATTTCCCCCAAATTTGCTCGATATTGCGTATCGCAGGTACTGTAGCTACTAGTGTCTTATAAGAAAGTAAATCCAATACATTAATTAGAGTCGAAGGCAAGACCTTGATCCCCGGCAAGTTAGCCACAGATTTCACGACATTGGGTGCGGAATGAGCGGTAACAATCAATGCAGAAGAATCAACGCCGAGCGACGACAGAATCTTAATCATATCTTTTGTTTTTGGTTCCTCAAAGTCAAATTCCTGCACCAGCTTCATATTCCCTTCTCTGACTTTAGCAGAAAGCAGGCATTTCAAGGCCAACCGCCTCATTTTCTTGGGCATCAATTGGTGATAGGAGCGTGGCTTAGGTCCAAAAACTACCCCACCTCCCCTGAGTAAGGGCGATTTTATATCTCCCCTCCGCGCTCTGCCAGTATGCTTTTGGGGATAGAGCTTTCTTGTACTCCCACTGACTTCCCCTCTGGTCTTAGTAGACACTGTACCTTGCCTGCTATTGGCCAATTGCCTTACCATTGCCTGGTGTACTACGGCCTCATTGAAGGGAAGACCGAAAACAGCCTCACTAAGGTCTATTTGCTCAACTACCTCACCGTTCAAGCTATAAACAGGCATCTGCATTTCCATTTACCTTGCTTTCTCAATGATTAATAGCCCCCCATTGGCTCCAGGCACCGCACCCTTCACCAAGAGCAAATTGCGCTCTGGGTCAGCTTGAATTACCTCGAGATTACGCACTGTTACTCTCTTATATCCCATATGCCCCGCCATACGCTTTCCTTTAAGCACCCGACCTGGAAAAGTAGTAGACCCAATTGAACCAGGGGCACGGTGGCGGTCAGTTTGGCCATGGGTCTTCGGCCCACCAGCAAAATGGTGCCGCTTAACTACGCCAGCAAAGCCCCTGCCTTTAGAAAGTCCAGTGACATTTACCAAGTCACCATGCTTTAAGAAGCTAACATCCACTTTGTCACCACGTTTGACTGAGCTAGTCCCGATGAAATCGGGACCAATCCTGAATTCGCGAAGATAGCGAACATTCTCTAAGCCCTGAAGATGCCCCTTCTCCGGAGAGTTAAGCTGAGATTGTTTTACCTTATTCTCAACAAAGCCCATCTGGATAGCATTATAACCATCCTTGTCCCGGCTTTTTATCTGCGTTATCACAGAAGGCCCAGCTTGAATGGCAGTTACCGCCACTGTTTCTCCGTTTTCCCGAAACAGTTGCGTCGTACCTATTTTCTTGCCAATAATGCCTGGAAACATGGTTTTAACTACAACTTAATATCTATCTCTACTCCAGATGCCAGGTCAAGCTGAGTCAAGGCATCTATAGTCTTGGAACTTGGCTGCAGAACATCGATTAATCTCTTATGAGTCCTGATCTCAAACTGTTCCCTAGAGTCTTTATCAATATTAGGGGAACGAGTAACACAAAATTTTTCGATCTCTGTGGGTAAAGGTACCGGGCCAACCACAATAGCTCCAGTACGCTCCACCGCATCTATTATTTGCCTCACCGCTTGATCAGCCAACCTATGATCAAAGCTTTTAATTTTGATACGAACTTTCTGCTCGGTCATCTGATTTTTCCCACTCTAGCCACAATTTGCTCAGCCAAATCTTGAGGCAATTCTTCATAGCGACAAAAGTACATAGTATAACTTGCCCTCCCTTGACTGAGCGACCTCAAATCTCCAGCGAAACCAAATGTTTCCGCTAGGGGAACACGACATCGAATAGCGGAAGCCTCGGCGTGACTCTCAATGCCTTCGATATGAGCTCTTCGAGAGTTCAAATCGCCAATTATGTCCCCTAGAAACTCATTGGGAGTTGTTATTTCCACTTCCATAATTGGCTCGAGAATGACAGGTTTGGCTCTATCTATTCCATCCCTTATAGCCATGAAAGCTGCCATCCTGAAAGCCACGTCTGAAGAATCGACTTCGTGAAAACTCCCATCATACAAAGTCACCTTTACATCTATTACGGGATAACCAGCTAATCCTCCGCTTTGTAAAGCTGACTTGACGCCGGCTTCCACTGCAGGGATGAATTCCCTGGGTATAACCCCGCCTCGAATCTGGTCACGAAACTCAAATCCGCTGCCACGCTCGCCTGGCTCGATTCTAAGCCAAACATGCCCATATTGTCCTCTACCACCAGACTGACGAATGAATTTCCCCTCGGATTCCACAGGTCTCGTAACTGTTTCCTTATAAGCAACCTGCGGCTTACCAGCATTGACCCTTATGCCGTATTCGCGAAATATGCGCTCCATTAACACTTCGAGGTGAAGTTCCCCCATCCCGGAAATTAGGGTTTGACCTGTTTCTTTGTCATGGTAAACCTTGAAGGTGGGATCCTCCATAGCAAGTTTAGCCAAGGCATCTTCCAGTTTATCTTGGTCACCTTTAGTTTTAGGTTCAACAGCCATGGAAAGCACAGGCTCAGCAAATCGTATAGCCTCAAAAAGCACTGGCCGTGCCGGCTCGCAAAGAGTGTCACCTGTGGATGTCATCTTAAGCCCCACAGTAGCTACAATGCTTCCAGTATCAGCCTGCTCCACCTCTTCACGGTGATCGGCATGCATAATATATAGTTTGCCTAACCTCTCTTTCTTATCTATGGTAGAGTTCAGGACCTGTGCTCCAGCTCTCACCTTGCCCGAATATACCCGCAGGTAGACCAGCCTGCCCATGAATGGGTCAGAAA
>CAZWDC010000012.1:0-4722 GCA_964633085.1 uncultured Dehalococcoidales bacterium | reverse complement strand
ATCCAGTATTTCATCGTCGTTTATGCCCCGCATGACCACAGTGTTTATCTTGACCGGCTCGAAGCCGGCTTCTCCCGCTGCTTCGATGCCCCCAAGAACAGCTTCCAACTTTCCCAGACGGGTTATGTATCGAAACTTATCAGGTTTAAGCGTGTCCAAGCTCACGTTAACCCTGGTTAAACCTGCTTGCTTGAGTTCCAGAGCATATTCCTTGAGAAGCACCCCGTTTGTCGTCAACGACAGCTCTGCAATACCTTTTATTTGAGATAACATACGAATGAGCTCAGGCAATTCGACCCTCACCAAAGGCTCGCCACCAGTGAGCCTTATCTTATTAACGCCCAGCTCTGCCGCTGCTTGGGCGACAGTCCGAATCTCCTCGTAAGAAAGAATCTCGCTATGCGGCATTTGGGGTACACCTTCGGCTGGCATGCAATAGATACAGCGCAGGTTACAACGGTCGGTAACTGAAATCCGTAGATAATTTATGCTCCGTCCGAAAGAATCAAGAATTCCACTCATCAGTCAACTCCTCTTTCTATAATATGCACGCCAGTAGCTTTGAAAATGGCACAAACCTCCTTGCCTTCTTGTAAATTCAATTCCTCAGCTGATATTTTGGTGACCAAAGCTGTGAGACGAAAGCCACAATCTATTTCCACCCGGCTAAGAGGTCCCAGCGTGTTTACGCGGGTCACTTTCCCTTGAAAGGAATTCCTCGCCGAACTCCGATGAAAAATCGGAGCTAACGTGATATCTTCAGGCCTGATGCAAGCATACACTTCCTTTCCTGTAGGGTAGTTAGAAACTGCCTGTATCCCAATCCTATCGGGGCCAACATTCACCGTAACCACGCCCTCATCATTCGCAATTATTACGCCTTCCAAAATGTTTTCCACGCCAACAAAATTAGCCACCTCTTCATTTTTGGGTGAATAGAATATATCGTCAGCATTGCCTGTTTGGACAAGTTTCCCATCAAGGAGCACCCCTATCCGGTCAGCAAGTTGCCGCCCCTGGGACATATCATGCGTCGCCATTATCATGGTAGTTGTACGTTGCCTGGCAACATATGAAATTACCTGCTCAATCTGGGCTGTGGAAATAGGGTCAAGGTTAGCTGTAGGCTCATCCAATAGCAACACTTCGGGTTCAAGGACCAGAGACCTAGCTAAAGCTACTCTTTGTGCCTCCCCGCCAGAAAGTGTCCGGGCATTTCTATTCCTATAGCCTTCTAAACCAACCATTTTCAGAATATGGTCAACTTTCTCAACAATCTTATTTTCCTCCTCCCCCCTCCATCTTAAGCCACAAGCAACATTGTCATAGACGCTCAAATTGAATACCTGAGGTTTCTGGTGTACAAATGACATCCGACGACGTATCTCCAGCCTCTTTTTCCCCGACCGGGGGATGCATTTGCCATCAAAATAGATTTCCCCTGCGCCAGGGACTTCCAGAAGGTCTATGATACGCAAAAACGTTGTTTTGCCTGCTCCAGTCGGGCCAATCAGAGTGAAAACTTCACCTCTGTCGATAGCTAGGTTTAAGCTGTGTAATACCTTCCGCCCGCCATAGCTATGACTCAAGCCGACGACTTCTATTAAAGACATCTTTACCTCTGCTGCAACCTATTCAAGACAATGTTAACGATAAGCGCCAGGAACAGAAGAATTATGCCTAGCGCTATTGCCAACTCTAAATTGCCTTTGGATGTTTCTAGTGAAATCGTTGTGGTAATTACCCTGGTGAATCCCCTGATATTGCCACCGACCATCAAGGCACAGCCGACCTCCGATATGGCTCTGCCAAAACCCATTATCACCGCCGCCAGCACAGCATACCTCGCCTCCTTCAGCACAAGCCAGGCGGTCTGAAAGCCGCTGGCACCAAGCGAGGTAGCGGTATCCATAATCTCCTTACTCACGCCGCTCAATGCGGAAATGGTTAAGCCAAGCAGGATCGGAGTAATGAGTATCATCTGACCAATTATCATAGCAGTGGGAGTAAAAAGTATGCCCAGCTCACCAAGTGGCCCGGCTCGGGAGAAGAGGACAAAAACAAATAAGCCGATAATAACACTGGGCAGGCTAAACAATGTCTGGATAATATTTATCAAGACCCGTTTACCACCGAAGTGATGGAAGTGTATTAGACTACCCAGTGGTATACAGATCAGAGAAGCCAGAAGACAAGCTGTCCCCGAAATGCTCAAGGACCTCCCGGCTATCTCCATTACCTCCGGGTCAAGGGAGATTATAAGTTCTATGGCCTTGGTAAAGCCCTGCCATATTTCGGTCAAGTGCTCTATCTTATCTCCTTTCCTTCAAGATTCGTTATTGCTCTGGCTCTGCGCCGGCGCAAGGTGTAAATAGCGGCATTTCATAGTCCCCCACACCATACGCTCCAATTAGCTCCTGTATTTCAGTTGAGGTAAGGAAATTTACCAGATTGTTTGCCATCTTGGTCTTGACATCGGGATGTTTTTCTGGACTTACAGCAATTACAGAGTAAACGTTGAGCAATATCTGCCCTTTTCTCACTATAGGCACCAAATTCAGTTTACCTTCGTAAGTAAGGAAGGTGCCCACATCCGTTAAGGTATAAGCGTTCATCTGACTGGCCATGAGCAAGGTCGGCCCCATTCCCCTCCCAGCTTCTACATACCAGCCTCTAGCTTCACGAATCGTCTCATAATCGAAACCGGCCGCCTGCCAGATAACCTTCTCTTTGGCGTGCGTTCCGGATTCGTCTCCCCGAGAAACAAATTTGACTTGTCCTAGGTTCTTCATTCCTTGCTCCCTTAGTTTCTTGAACGCATCTTCGGCGGTAAGCCCCTCGATGCCCGCCGGGTCATCGGGCGGACCTACAATGAGGCAATAGTTATAGGCAAAAGGAACTCGTTCTACTCCATAACCTTCAGTTACAAATTGCTCCTCACGAGCTTTATCGTGAATGACAACAGCATCTACATCACCATTTTTGCCTAATTCCAAAGCCATACCAGTGCCAGCGTATATGATGTCCAGCTCAACACCATATTCTTCTTCAAAAATTGGCTCCAAGTATCCCCACAAGCCAGTGTCATACAAGCTGGTGGTGGTAGCCACCTTTACCCTTTCTTTTGGCTGCTCTGCACCAAGCCCGGCAACCCCACCAGCTATTACAATAACACTAATGATTACGACAATTGCTATGATAGCTATTGCGGTCTCTTTCTTTTTCATATTTACATCCAGAGCCAGAAAGAACCTCTTCTTAACGAATTAGCGAAATTACGACGCGGTTTAGAGGAAGCAACAAGCGGCAACAAAAAAGCACCGTTACGAAAACGGTGCCATCCAAAAACCAAGCTTCGTATTCCCTCCTTTCCAAGCACGGGAGGCACAGACATTTCTATCTGTGCCCTCGAGGCTTCTCAGCCCACCGGCTGCTTGCCATGGATTCTCTTTAGGCAAAACAGCTCGGAGAGAGCTAACATTTAATGGCGGGGATTATATCAGTGATTTGCTAGCTTGTCAAATCCGGTGTATCCGTATGGACACAGAAACAATTGCCAGGGAAATCAGACGATTACGTTTCTTTAGACTTCTCTGTCGGTTTCTCTGCACTTGGTGCAGTCTCTTCGGCAGCCTTAACCACTTCTTCCACCACCTCTGCTGGCTTCTCCACCACCACCTCCTCTAGCTTTTCCGCAGGTCGGAAACTAACTTTCACCACAACCAACTCGGGGTCGTTGAGAATTGTAATATCTTTATCTACAGCAATATCCTTGACTCTTATCGCTTGCCCGGCCTCAGCGAGAGAACTGATGTCCACCTCAAACCTGGCGGGAATTTTGCCCGGAAGACACTCTACAGTCAAAGTCTCAAGCTCGTGCTCCAGCATATTGGCTTTAGACTTCAGAGCTGGTGCTTCTCCAACCAAGACAATAGGAACCTCTAACCTTATCTTCTCCCCCATTTTCACCTGGTAAAAGTCGACATGAAGCAATCTTCCCCCTCGCCAATCCCTGTTGAATTCGCGAATCACAACGGTCCTTGGCTTTTTCTCATTATCAAGCTTGAGATTAACCAGCCCTGTATGCCCAGCTTGAGCTAGCACTCGTTCAAGTTCACTAGTAATGCACTGTAGTGCTAGAGACTCAATACCATGCCCAAAAAGATGCACCGGTGTGATTCCTTGGCGGCGCAAATGTTTGACTTTTTTACCCAAGATCTCTCTCTTAGTAACCTTTAACTCTATTTTGTCCATTTTATCTCCCCAATCATACCAGACAAGGCTTATCTCTGCAAGAAACTGTACTCGTTCATCTGAGTAGTGATTCGCAAAGCCTTTTAAACGTTTCGAGCTAAATGCTCCAAAGCTTGCTCCAAATCGGCCGGCAAGGGCGAGGTAAATTCTTGGTATTGCTTGGTTAAGGGTAGGCGAAAGCCCAAGCGATAGGCATGAATAAATTGCCTGTTAAGATAAGCCGATTTTATGCCATAAATGGGGTCACCGACGACCGGATAGCCGATAGCTGACAGGTGTATTCTAATTTGGTGTGTGCGCCCTGTCAGGGGGATGACTTCGACCAAGGTGTAGTTACCCAAGTATTTCCGAACTCGATATTGGGTGGTTGCCTCTTTTCCTGCTTCCACTATGGCCATCCTTCGTCTACTATGGGGGTCTCGACCGATAGGTGCCTCGATTATCCCTTGCTCCGGGGATAGCCTTCCT
>CAZWDC010000011.1:0-8503 GCA_964633085.1 uncultured Dehalococcoidales bacterium | reverse complement strand
GGGATGTCCGGGATAGTTTCTTCATGTGCTCAAATCCAATCATAGTATTTGCTATTTTACTCGGAGGCATCGCCCAGTTCAAGTCTGTCCCGATAAAATTGGGACAAAGCTAACTTGATAGTAGTGGGTACTGTACCTATTGCACAAATACTTGTTTCGTGGCATATTCAGAGTAATTCAATTACAGGAGGTGATAATCTATGCCTAGTTTGTTTGGTTCACTACCCAGATTAAGTCTCATTGGAGGAATCATTGCCCTTGTCTTCGGTATCATCGTAATGATTTTCCCTAAAATCCTCAATTACCTGGTGGGCATCTTCTTGATATTGTGTGGAGTGGCAGCGCTTATTATCTATTTTACTGCCTGAAGTCGGAAAGACTTTTTGGCGGGTAGCGCACAGTTCATACAAATCAACAGGTTCCTTGCTTTAAGGAGATAGGTTCTCAGAGAGCTTTCGGGATGATGTATGCTCAAGCTCATGAGG
The DNA here is from genome assembly GCA_964633085.1 of uncultured Dehalococcoidales bacterium. GTDB lineage: Bacteria > Chloroflexota > Dehalococcoidia > GIF9 > AB-539-J10 > RBG-13-51-36. The sequence continues at coordinate 8,018 of CAZWDC010000011.1, read as the reverse complement.
CATTACGTTTGTTATGCTAGTAGCTAATCGCTCTCTTTTGAGATTGAAAGCAGCAGCCATTGTAGAGTATAATTATTTGTGGTTGTGGTGAGCGTAGCCCAGTGGTTAAGGCGCCAGGTTGTGGCCCTGGAGATCGTGGGTTCAAATCCCACCGTTCACCCCAATTTGTTTTTGCGCCTATAGCTCAGCGGATCAAGAGCACCGGTCTTCGGAACCGGGGGTCGTGGGTTCGAATCCCTCTAGGCGCGCCACTTGAATCATTGCCGTCTGACTATATTTTTCTCTAGTTAGGGCTTACTCATCCACTCAAAATTTCTGCTTATCGGGCAGTCATGCCCCGATTTTATCGGGGCAACTACGGAAGTCTGGAGTGACGACTCTAAATATGCGCACTACAAAATTTCATGGGGCGGGGATTTATTCCCCACCCCATGAAAGATGCGGCATATAAAATGCTGCCCAAGGCTTAGTGCTTTCGTGCGTGTTTTTTATTTCTTTTCCTTCATGTTGTGTTCTCCGAGAGGATTATGCGAACTTTCCTTGGTTTGCCATTGGTAGCATCCATATCGGTTATGACTTTCTCAACATAAGCCACTGCGGGGATTGTTTGCAGTACATCAGCAAGGTTCATGGACCCACGTAGAAAGACCAGAATTGAAGGCATATCAATCTGAGGTACAATCATCTCAGTATTGGCGACTTCGGGTAATTGGTCAAGGAAGGACACGACTTCCATGATTTTGGCTATCTCGAACGGAGGCAAGATTTCCACTTCCCATTGCGGCTTGCCTAACCCAGCCCGGTCTTCAATCTCAATTAGGTTTGGTAGGTCAAAGCTCCTTTCAATATGATTCGTAGCTTGGCTTGGCTCCGGGTGTTCGTCAAGTGTCTTTCTAATCTCTTCCGCAACTATGGCGGCGCTCTGTTTCGCAATTTCCACGGCTGCGGTCTCTCTTTTTTCTGCGATTTTCACGGTTACAGCGCTGTTCTCCTCCTTGGTTTGAGATAGTTTATTGTCAAAGTTTGCCTGTACTGCTGCTGTCTGCTGCTTAAGGCTTTCCAGTTCTTCAAGCATATAACCGAGTTGTTGATTTACAAGGTTGCGTAGCTCAGCCCGAATTCTATTTTTCTCGTCCTCTAGCAGCTTTGCTGCTTCCTCTTCGGCTTTGGCCTTGATTGCTTTAGCCTGTTCGTTTGCAAGCTCCACAGCTTCAGCTATTTTCTTTTCCGACATCTGTTGAGCTTGCTCTTTGGCTTTATCTATAATGGCAATGCTCTCAGCTTTAGCTTGTTCTGCGGCTTCTGTCTTGATCTGCGTGGCTAGCTTGTCGGCCTCGAAAATGGTCCTCTCCGCCAGTCTGTTAAGGGACGCAATATGCTCGTAGGATTGGGCCAGTTTATCCCGCTCCTTGACGAGCTCGTTAATGAACGATGTTACCTGAGCCTCATCTAACCCGTTTTTTACACGCTTGAACTCACGCCCCCACAGCACAACGATATCATCTTTGGCAGTACTGCTCATAGTATTACCCACCTTTCTCAGAGGACTCAATGATGGCACAAGCACCTATGTAACATCCTCCGTCTTGTTCATTTCATGATATTCCACTATATTTCTATTTCTTGATTTCGCCAAGCTGCCATTGAATCTTCTTACACCTTGACCACATGAGTCCTCTGAATTTTGTTAGTCTCCGACTTAAGACTGATTACTTCGTCCTCCGCGAACAACCTCCACCCTTTCCTGTCTCTGTATTCGGCATCCTTTACGACGTTTTGCCTGATCCAGCGGAGCAGAGTGCTCTTACCTATACCAACCATCTGGCAGACTTCAGCAGTCCTATAATAAATTTGACCATTTATTTTTACAGGCATACGCAACACCCCCTAAGACTAACTGAATATAGTCTAAGAGCCGTTTGCTTCCCTGTCAATCACCCATTAGTAATCTTACTTTCGTAGGGGGGAGAAGCTTGTCTCTTGCAGGTTGTGGAAGCACGCGAGAGGCTCACCTATGGAGGCTCTGATGAGATTGCCACGCCCTGACCCGGATTCATCGGGGGCTCACAATGACCGGTAAGATTGTGTCAGGAGTCGTACAGATGATTATGGATAGCGATGCTTATTGTGATGGTAAAGAAATTTTTGATGGCTAGAAATTCCTCGTTCGGTACCACTGGCGCAAGTGTTATAATCTAGCTAATGCCACAGAAGTTTGCTCACCTGCACGTCCACACTGAATATAGCTTGCTCGATGGCATGTGCCGCATCCCTCAGCTTATTGGGCGGACCAAAGAGTTAGGCATGGACAGCCTTGCTATCACTGACCACGGCGCCATGTATGGCGTTATTGATTTTTATGTAGCGGCTAGGGAAGCAGGCATAAAACCAATCATTGGCTGCGAAGTCTACGTCACCGAGACCGATTGCCATAGCCGAGAGCCGGCTCACAAGAGCCCCTATCATCTTACTTTGTTGGTCAAGAACGAAAAGGGCTATCGCAATTTGCTGCAACTGGTTACTAAAAGCCACCTTGAGGGATTTTACTATAAGCCCAGGGTAGATAAGGAGCTTCTCAAGCTTCATCATGACGGCCTTATAGCCCTTTCCGGGTGTGCTCATGGAGAACTGGCCCGACTTATCCTCGAGGGACGAAAGGATGACCTTGCCAGGACAGCTTCATGGTACAAGGAGGTCTTTGGCGATTACTACCTGGAGATTCAAAGACATCCCATCCCTGAACTGGAGCAAATCAACCAGGAGCTTATTTCGCTATGCACCAAACTTAATATACCGCTGGTAGCCACCTTTGATGTGCATTACGTTGATAAACAAGACGCCCCAGCCCATGAACTTCTTTTGTGTATCCAGACCAATACTTCTGTGTATGATGAAAAAAGGCTGAAGATGGCTGGCGATTTCTTTTACCTGAAAAGTCCTGAAGAGGCAGGAGAGTTATTTGCTGACCTACCTCAGGCTGTGGAGAATACTCAGGCTATTGCTGATATGTGTCAGCTGGAGCTGGATTTCACCAAGCTACATCTGCCTAGGGTGGAATTGCCTGCGGGCAAAAAAGCTGATGATTTCCTGGCTGAGCTCTGCTGGCAGGGCTTGGAAAAACGTTACCAGAAGCCCACTCCAGAAGTCAAGGAACGACTTAGCTATGAGCTGGATGTCATCCAGAAGACGAAGTTTGCCCACTACTTCCTCGTTGTGTGGGACATAATCTCATTCGCCCGGGAACAAGGTATCTACTTTGGTGTTCGGGGGAGTGCTGCTGCCAGCTTGGCTCTTTACTGTCTGGGCGTCACTGATGTGGATCCCCTGGCATATGGGCTTGTTTTCGAGCGATTCCTTAATGTCGAGCGCCGTGAGCTCCCGGATATTGACCTCGATTTTCAGGATGACCGCCGCGATGAGGTCCTGGCTTATGTCAACCAGAAATATGGCTCCGACCACGTAGCTCAAATCATCACCTTCGGCACCATGGGAGCCAGAGCCGCGATAAGAGACACAGGGCGAGCCTTAGGCATGCCTTACGCACAGGTTGACCGGGTAGCTCGGCTCATCCCTCTGGAGTTGACTATCACTCTGGACAAAGCTCTGGAACAAAGTCGGGAGCTTTATGAAATTTATCATCAGGATGCCGCCATACGAAACCTGATTGACTCGGCTAAGAAATTGGAGGGAATGGTCAGACACGTCAGCACCCATGCTGCCGGCGTGGTTATCTCGCATGAGCCTTTAATTGAATATGTGCCACTGCAATTGCTGGGCAAGGGTGAGTCTCGACAAGTCGGGATCATGACTCAGTTCCATATGGGGAACATTGCCCGCCTGGGGCTGTTAAAGATGGATTTCCTGGGACTATCTAATTTGACCATTTTGACTAAAGCCAAAGAAATCATCGCCCAAAATCGTGGAATCTCCTTGGATTTACAACATATTCCTCTCGATGACGGCAAGACCTTTGAGTTACTGGCCTCGGGGGAAACCAAAGGCATCTTCCAACTGGAAAGCGCCGGGATGCGCCGCTACATCAAGGAACTCAAGCCCACTAACTTCAGTGATATCGCAGCTATGGTGGCGCTGTATCGCCCAGGCCCTATGGAACAAATTCCCACTTTTATTAAAGCCAAGCAGGGTGTTGCTCCTATTCGTTATCCCCATCCCATTCTAAAGGAGATTCTCAAAGAAACTTACGGAGTTATCGTTTATCAGGAGCAGGTAATATTTATCGCTCAAGCTCTAGCCGGCTATAGCTTGGGACAGGCTGACATCCTTCGTAAAGCTATGGGGAAGAAGATACCTGAGGTAATGAAGAAAGAGGAGCGCAGTTTCATCGCCGGGGCGAAAAAGAGAGGCATATCGCCGGAATTAGCTAAAGAAATATTTTCCCTGATCGAGCCTTTCGCCGGTTACGCTTTCAACAAAGCCCACAGCGTTAGCTATGCCCTCATTGCCTATCGTACCGCCTATCTGAAGGCAAATTATCCCGTCGAATATATGACCGCTTTTCTCAATACTTATTCCGACAATATGGAGAAGGTCCGTTCAGCGATTGCTGAATGTCGAAGGTTGGGCATCAAAATCCTCCCACCAGACATTAATAGGAGCTATGCCAGCTTCGTCATTGAAAAGGATGATGAAAATAATTCCGCCATCCGCTTCGGATTGGCTTCTATCAAAAATGTCGGCTTTTCTCCGATTGAGCATATCTTGTCAGGCCGAGACCACGGGGGCGATTTCAAGTCCATAGAAGATTTTTGCTCTCGCACCGACCTTCGCAACATCAATAAGAAAGTATTAGAAAGCCTGATGAAAGTTGGTGTCTTTGACTCCCTAGGCAGCCGTAAGATGCTACTCGAGTCCCTGAATAAAATTATCTCCCTGTCTCAAACGAAACAAAGAGCCAAGGAATCGGGGCAGGTTAGTATGTTCGATTTATGGGGTCAGACTTCCCTCACCCTCCATGGTTACGAGCAGGCATGGGAAGAAGTTTCTACCAAGCAGAAGCTTATGTGGGAAAGAGAACTCTTGGGGGTCTATTTCTCTCAACCGCTTGACTTTCTCTCTAGGGAGCCATCTTCACCGGGAGTTATTTCCTGCGGCGAAATCAACATGGACATGGTTGATGAAACAGTGACCGTTAGGGGAATGGTAGTCTCAGTACGCCAAGCCCACACCAAAGATAATCGCCCCTTTGTTGTCGCTTCAATTGAAGACCTGGATGCAAGTATCGAGGTCATCGCCTGGCCCAAGCTTTACGAGAGCACCCAGGGGATATGGCAGGAGGGCAACATTCTCAGTATTAAAGGTGTAGTGAAGATCAGAGACGGGGAAATGCAATTAAACTGTCAAGAGGCGATGCTCCTCCCTGTTAGACAGGAAGTGCTGAAGGAACCCCAGCGCTGTCATGTTATGATAGATATCAGCCAGTCGGACGACGCGGAAAAAGACATCGAACGCCTGCATAGAATCATGGATATTCTCAAGAATTATCCCGGGCAAGACGAAGTGTCTCTGGCGGTTGTCAGCGATGGTGAAATGACTAAGCTGGAGATGCCCAACATAACAATCAATTACTGTCCCGAATTAGCCAGAGAATTGAGCGAGATAGTAGGCGAAGGCAACCTCAGGCTTGCGTGAAAACGGGGTCAACTCCATTTTTCTCCACGTGCCCCACCCCAGGATTGCTCGTACCGATTTATCGGGACCCGCAACGGTAAGCGGGGTGTCATTGTGAACGCTTCCCGCTTCGTCATTGTGAGGAGCGTAGCGACGAAGCAATCTAGAAAAGGGATTGTCTGGGCTGCGAGGTCGCTGGAAATAGACGTTGCCTGCATTTCTTGTTATATTTGAATTCTATGGTTAACTTGATTCCTTCGGGCAGTGTTACCTCAGCTTCAGGATTCCTGGCTGGGGCGGTTCGAGCCGGTATAAAAAGTAAAGACGAACTCGATTTAGCTATTCTTTATTCCCAAGCACCCTGCAAGGCAGCCGGCGTTTTTACAACCAACCAAGTTAAATCGGCACCTGTTATCCTATCTCAGAGGCGTATAGCAAAAGGCCGGGCGCAGGCTATAGTGGTAAATTCTGGTTGTGCCAATGCCTGTGTGGGTGAGCGAGGATTAACGGATGCCGCGGGAATGGCCAATCTAGCCGCCGCCAAGCTGAGTATATCTCCTGAAGAAGTCCTTGTCGCCAGTACCGGTGTCATTGGTGTGCCTTTGCCTATGGATAAAATCAAGGCTGGAATTCCCAAGATAAAGTTAACCAAGGATGAGGGTCACGATTTTTGTCGGGCAATAATGACCACTGATACCAGACCTAAAGAGATGGCAGTTCAGGTAGATATGAAAGGAGTTAAATTAATCATTGGTGGGGTGGCTAAAGGGGCAGGTATGATGCACCCCAACCTGGCTACCATGCTTTGTTTTATTGCCAGCGATGCCGTGGTGAGTGTTGATTTCCTGCAAACGGCCTTGAAAAAGGCAGTGAATTGCTCTTTCAACATGGTAAGTATTGATGGCGATACCAGCCCCAGCGACTGTGTATTCCTATTAGCCAATGGCCTGGCGGGCAATGAACCCATTGACTTCGATAATGGCGACGCTTTTCAAGAAGCCTTAAATGCAGTGTGCACTCATCTGGCTAAGTCCATAGCACGGGATGGAGAGGGAGCCACAAAACTTATCGAGGTTACGGTGGAGGGAGCAGAAGACCAGGCTGGGGCTCGCCAAGCGGCTCGGACTGTCGCCAGTTCACCGCTGGTGAAAGCTGCCATCCATGGCAACGACCCTAACTGGGGGCGTATCGTGGCTGCCTTGGGGCGAAGTAGAGCTAGAGTGAGAGAAGATAGATTGGATGTCTACTTGAATGATATTTGTGTCATGAAGCAGGGTTTGCCTGCCCACTTCGACAAAGCAGAGATGATATCGGCTTTGAGCCACAGCGATAATGTGCTCATAAGGCTCTGCCTCAACTTAAGAGATGGCAAAGCCACCGCCTGGGGCTGTGACCTCTCTGAAGAATATGTTACTATTAACAGCGCATATATGACGTAATCTGAGTTCTGGGAGGTGAGAAGTGAAGCAGAAAAGAATTGTGCAAAACTTTGAGGTCGTCTTAGAATCGGAAGAGGAGGGCGGGTATCATGTTTACTGCCCCCTCTTAAAAGGCTGTCATTCTTATGGAGTTACCAAAGAAGAAGCACTAGACAAAATCAGAGAGGCAATTGAGGTTTGGCTGGAGAGTGCCAGAGAGTTAGGTATCAAGATACCAGAGAGGGAAGTTATCAGTGTGGAAGTCCGATGAGCAAGCGGTTGCCAGCCGTTAAACCCAGGGATGTGATTAAAGCTCTGGAAAAGGCTGGCTGGAAGGTTCATCGCCAGAGGGGAAGTCATGTTTCCATGCACAAACAAGGTATCCCCAATCTTGTGGTTGTGCCTCTACACACGAGAGATTTGCCAAAGGGCACTCTCCACGGCATACTTGAGGATGCTGGCCTTACTGTGGAGGAATTTTTAGAATTACTTTGAGAAGCAGCACAGATGAAACCCGGGGAGCGGATTTACAACAAATCGACAGATAAGCAGTGGAGCAGCGAGGTTTATCATAAAGCCAAAGAGGTAGTAGAGAAGGTACTCTCTGCAACCAAAAATGTAATTCAGTTTGACTCCATCTGTGAAGCAACAAGGCGCCAACTCCCTTCCTTGTGCGACGACACCATAAGGGACCCTGGGAATCCTAAATGGCCTTATTGGAAACATCTTGTGCCCGGAGCTATTCAATCCCTAAAAAAAGACGGCAAGGTAGCTAAGGCTGATAATGGCTGGGCGTGGGCAGAGGCAAAAGCGCCACCTCTGCCGCCTGCCGAACCTGATAAGCTAGCGGCACAAATAAAGAATTCAGTCGCAGAACTTGTCGAATTGGCAAGGACAGGCAAAGAAGAAACTTTCCGACTAACTCATGATGAGTTGGTTCAGAATGTGAAAGAAATGGGCGAGATGCTTGGC
>CAZWDC010000010.1:0-25375 GCA_964633085.1 uncultured Dehalococcoidales bacterium | reverse complement strand
TACCTCTTTTCGTATGGCTACTACTCGACGCTACACCACTTCGGCTGGAGAGACCAAGGAAGAGACAGATTGGTTCCGAGTTAGCGTTTGGGGCAAGCAAGCTGAGCAATGCAATCAATTCTTAAGCAAGGGAAGGCAAGTCTACGTTGAAGGGAGATTGCACGCTCGCAACTGGGAGGGACAGGATGGGCAGATGCGCACCAGTCTTGAGGTGACTGCAGACCGTGTACTTTTCCTTGGTAGGCGAGCTCCGGCTTCCCCGGGCGAGGAAGGGGAGCTTGAGCCTGAAGATTTGCCCTTTGACTAAAATAAAGGAGAGGAAGATTTGACTAACACTGGAAGAGCAGCTAATACCGGAAAGGTAAGACCTACGAGGAGCTTTGTCACCAAGCCTGCAGTTTGTCCCTTCTGCAAGGGAGGTATGAAAATCGACTATAAAGATGTTTCTGTATTATCTCGCTATATTTCCGGTCAGGGTAAGATTGTGTCTCGGCGGAGGAGCCGAACCTGTGCTAAACATCAAAGAAGCTTAGCACAAGCTATAAAGAGGGCTCGTTATCTCGCTATGCTGCCTTACGCACCAACCCATATTTGGAAAACAGGAGGCGTCGGCCTATCCCGTTCGACAGTTTGAAGAATGCCAAAGCGGACTTATCAACCGAAGAAAATTCCCCGAAGGCGCAGCTTAGGTTTCCGCGCTAGAATGGCCACTCGAGCTGGGAGACGAGTGCTTAAAGCAAGGCGCCTTAAGGGGAGGTATAGGCTAACTCCAGTTTAATTCCATCCAGTGAAGGAGCCTCGATTTTTAACTAATAGAGCGCAATATACTTCAGTTTATCGACAAGGCAAAGTATGGGCAAATAGCTTGCTAGTGATGAAGGCAATGCCCAATGGTTTAAGTCTAAGCCGATATGGTTTTTCCGTGACTAAAAAAGTAGGTAAGGCGGTGCAGCGTAATCGCTTGAAGAGGTTACTCAGGGAAATAATGAGGTTGCAATCACTAAAGCCTGGATGGGACATTATCTTTATTGCTCGGTCTGCCGCAGTCAATACAGACTATCACCAGCTAGAGAGAGCCATAACAAAGCTTTTAGCTCGGGCACAATTGCTGGAGAGCAACGAATGACTCAATTAGCTCTGGGGTTAATTAAATTGTACCAGAACACACTTTCGAGGGTTCTTCCTAGTGTTTGCCGTTTCCAGCCTACATGCTCTCATTATGCTTTCGAGGCAATTAAGAAATATGGGGTTTTCCGAGGTAGCTGGCTGGCAGCCAAGAGGATAGTTCGCTGTAATCCCTTCTCCGAAGGTGGCTACGACCCAGTGCCTTAGTTATAGAATGAAACAACCAAAGATACTGTTTCTCATTGTAATTGCTCTTTTGCCTTTAATACTGACTTCTTGTGTTTCAGGTAGAACTCAGTCAGCGAGAGGCTGGTCAGGAACTACAATTCACGAGGGCATTATTTATGTGGGCACTGTAGATGGCAGAGTAGTGGCGATAAATTCATCAACGCAAAGTAAACAATGGGATTACACTATCACCCCCGCTACCACTATATACACCGCGCCGATACTGCATGGTGATTTGGTTTACATTGGCACCTATAGTGGCCAGGTATACGCCCTAACCATAGCCCGAGGCACTGAGAGGTGGGTCTACCCCAGAACTGGTTCAATGGGAGCTATTGTGGGTAGCTTAGTTATAGCTAATGAAACTATCTATATTAGCAGCTCGGATGGCAGAGTTTATACTCTGGATACAACTTACGGTGACCTTAAGTGGAAATCTGAGCCTTTAGCTGACAAGCTTTGGACAAGTCCCACGGTTATCGGCGATACTCTGTATGTCAGCACTTTCGATGGTCATATCTATGCTCTATCGGCTGAAACCGGCGAGTTATTGGACTGGTCCTTCAAAGCAGAGGCAGGCTTTGTTTCTTCGCCAGTGATTGACGAAAACACCGTCTATGTGGGTTCGTTTGACCGCCATCTCTACGCCATAAAAATAGGTGGCGACACACCAGTGTGGAAATTTCCCAAAGAGAAACCGGCTGGTAATTGGTTCTGGGCATCCCCCGTAGTTAATGAAGGCATTATTTATGCTGGTTGTCTTGATGGCAAGCTATATGCTATTGACACGGAAACAGGGGAAAGGCTGTGGGAATATGACGCTGGAAGCCCCATAGTATCTTCGCCTGTTTTGATGGATAATCTACTGATAGTAACTAGTGAAAAAGGCACTGTACATGTTTTCGACCTAAACGCTAATCTTCAGAATGCTCTAGCACCTCTGAAGGTTATCCCAATTAATACTACCGTTAGAAGCTCTTTTTGTGCCCGCGAGGGCGTGGTTTATATTCGAGATGAGAATAACCAGTTATACGCTGTGGATATTGACAAGGGAGAGGTGAGCTGGATGATCTCCTTAGCTCAGAAAGAATAAGAGTCGCACCTTATGAATCCTTGGGACTTTATCATAGGTAACCCAGTACTTAACGTGCTGATTGCTCTGAGCCACTTTTTGTTCGGTCAGTTTGGCTTAGCTATCATCGCGCTCACAATTATTGTTCGTCTAGTCACCTGGCCTCTCAATAAGCGACAACTCAAGTCCACCAAGGCTTTGCAGGATATGCAGCCAAAGATTCAAGAATTGCAGAAAAAATATGGTAAGAATCAGCAAAAGCTTCAGCAGGAAATGATGAAGCTTTACAAGGAAGCCGGGGTAAATCCTCTAGGCTGCTTATGGCCGATGTTGGTCCAATTTCCTATCTGGATTGCCCTCTATCAAGCCATCATGAGAGCCCTGGCGACCACACCGGAGAACTTACTTGATTTAGCACATCGTCTTTACTCTTGGGGCATAGTGAATCAAGCAGTTCCGTTGAGCAGTAAGTTTTTATGGCTTGATTTAGGACAACCTGACCCATATTGGATTTTAGCTATCATAGTCGGTGGCACAATGTGGATACAACAAAAGATGAGTCAAGCACCAGCAGTTGACCCCAGGCAAGAGTCCACAAACAGGATGATGACGCTGATGATGCCTCTCCTATTTGGCTTCCTTACCTTGATGTTTCCCAGTGGCTTAGCTCTTTATTGGGCAGTTTCCAATATAATTGGCATTATCACCCAATATTTCGCCACTGGTAGCTGGGGATACCTTAAATTCCGCTCTCCGTTTAAGCCAAAACCAGCGAAGGGGAAATAAACCATGGAAAGCATTGAGATAACAGCTGCAACAGTAGAACAGGCGATAGAGAAAGCAGAGGCACAGCTAGGGCTGAGCCGAGACCAATTCAAGGTAGAAGTTATTAGAGAGGGAAAGTCGGGGATTTTAGGAGTAGGAGGCAAAGAAGCTTTAATCAGGGTAACTCCAATAACTCCACCGGAAAGAGACATGGTTCAGGTAGTGACGGAGATTCTAGATACTTTGCTCAGATTGCTGGGGGTGACAGGCAAGGTTGAGGTGCTATCTGATGAGATACCTCTAGTGTTGGATATCAAAGGCGACGACTTAGGTATCTTGATTGGTCGGCGGGGTCAGACTCTAGCTGCCCTGGAGCATATTACCAAATTGATCGTGGCTGGACAGTTGAAGACCTGGCTGCCACTAAGCGTTGATGTTGCCGGGTATAAAAAACGTCGCTACGATTCCCTGCAAAAATTAGCCTTATATCTGGCTGAGCAGGTGAAATCAAAACGCAGTGCTATAACCATGGAACCAATGCCCGCTGACGAACGCCGTATTATTCATTTAACTCTGGCTGACAATCCCGAGGTAACAACTCAGAGCATAGGCGAGGGCGAGAATAGAAAGGTGGTCATTTTACCGAGACAGGACTAGCCATGTTCCGAGAAATCAGTAGTAAAACTAATTTCGTCCAACTGGAAGAAGATATCCTCTGCTTCTGGAAAGACCGCAACATTTTCAATAAGAGCATTGAAATGAGAGAAAATGGGCAACATTATGTCTTCTACGAAGGACCACCGACGGCTAATGGTAGCCCTGGAGTCCATCATGTGCTGTCTCGTCTATACAAGGACGTTGTTTGCCGATACAAGACAATGAAAGGTTATCATGCGCCACGAAAAGCAGGGTGGGATACCCATGGCTTACCCGTCGAGTTGGAGGTAGAAAGCTCTCTGGCCCTTACCAGTAAAGCTCAAATTGAGCAATATGGAGTAGCTCGATTCAATGAGCATTGCCGTGAAAGCGTCTTCAAATACATCAAGGAATGGGAAGCTATGACTGAGCGCCTTGGTTGCTGGTTAGACATGGAGCATCCCTATATAACCTTGGACAACAACTACATTGAATCCTGCTGGTGGATAATAAAAGAGCTTTGGCGTAAGGACTTAATCTACCAGGGCTACAAAGTAACCCCCCATTGCCCTAGATGTGGCACATCCCTTAGCTCTCACGAAGTAGCTTTGGGGTATCGTGACGACGCTGAAGACCCGTCCGTTTATGTAAAGTTTAGAGTCCCAGAAGAAGTAGTCAGTGAATATCTGAGCAAATTGGGGGCTGACTCTAACTTACCGACTTATCTCCTTGCTTGGACAACCACTCCATGGACTTTGCCCGGTAATACTGCTCTAGCAGTGGCTCCTGAGGCTGATTATGCCTTTGTAAAGGTCAGCATTGAAAATCGGAGCGAACAACTGATCTTGGCTGAGGCTCTCCTCAATAGTGCCCTAATTGATGAATATGAAGTTCTGGGCACCTGTAAAGGTAAACAACTCGTGGGAGAGCGTTTGAGGGGGAAAGGTGTGGAATATGAGCCCCTCTATCGTCTGCCTGAACCACTGTACAGGAAATGGAAATTTGTGTTTACAAGCGAAGAGACTATCGAGCCTGGCGGGTTGGTGCAGGAAGTTCTCGCCAGAGGGGAGAATTTCTGGCTCATCACAGAGGAGTTTGTCTCTCTGGACGAAGGTACGGGAATCGTGCATATTGCCCCGGCTTTTGGTGAGGTGGATTATAAAGCGGGTTATTCCCAAGGGCTTTATTTTGTCCAACCTGTGAATGAGCAAGGAATTATGAGTGGCAATCCCATTTTTGACGGCAAGTTTGTTAAAGACGCTGACTCTCTTATCCTTGGTGACCTTCAGTCACGTCGTTTGCTCTACCGCAGCGAGAAGATTATTCACACCTACCCTTTTTGCTGGAGGTGCGACGCACCCCTTCTCTATTATGCCAAGCCAGCTTGGTATATCAAAACAACAGCGGTAAAAGAAAGGCTTATCTGGGGCAATAACGAAATCAACTGGTACCCTGATTACATTAAGCATGGTCGCTTTGGTGATTGGTTGGAGAACAATGTTGATTGGGCTTTTTCCCGAGAGAGGTATTGGGGAACTCCACTTAACATTTGGAGATGTCAGAGCTGTGGTCACGATGAATGCATTGGAAGTGTAAAAGAGCTGTGTGAAGGGTTTGAGAGATTAAAGCAAGCAAAACCAGAGAGATTAGAGGAGGAAATCCTCGCCGGGAGACCAATTAGAAATCCCAAAGATCTTGAAGATCTTCACCGCCCTTCTGTTGATGAGGTCCTCCTTCTTTGCCCTCAATGCGGCGACGTAATGCAGCGTGTCCCCGAGGTGATTGATTGTTGGTTCGACTCTGGAGCTATGCCCCTAGCTCAATGGCATTATCCCTTCGAGAATGAAGACCAGTTTAAACAGAATTTTCCCGCCGATTTTATTTGCGAGGCCGTGGACCAGACCAGGGGCTGGTTTTACAGCTTACATGCCATATCCACCCTACTCTTCAATCGTCCTTGCTTTAAGAATGTCATTTGCTTAGGGCATGTTGTTGATGCTCAGGGTGAGAAAATGAGTAAGTCCAAGGGCAATGTAATTGACCCTTGGGCGGTGATCGATAATTATGGTGCCGATGCTCTAAGGTGGTATATGCTGGTTTCCACCCCGGGAGAGGATAACCATCGCTTCTCCACCAAGATGCTTGAAGAGACGATACGTAAATTTATCCTTACTTTGTGGAATACGTATTCCTTCTTCACCCTTTATGCCAATATCGATCGCTTTGCTCCTCAGCCCTCGATAACTGACAGAGTTCAGCCAAAAGCTTTCACGGAGCTAGATAACTGGATTATTTCAGAAATTAATCGGCTCGTAAGCGAGGTTTCCAAACTAATGGATAGCTACAATCCTACCGGCGCAGCACGCAGGATTGAGGAATTTGTAGACAATCTCTCTAACTGGTATGTAAGGAGAAACCGTCGCCGGTTCTGGAAAAGCGAGAACGATGCTGATAAATTGGCCGCCTATACTACGTTATACCAATGTCTAGTGACTTTGTCTCAATTGTTGGCTCCCTTCGTGCCGTTTATTGCTGAAGAGCTTTATCAGAATTTGGTTCGCTCCGTTAACCCTCAAGCCAGAGAAAGCGTTCATGTAACTGATTTCCCCGTAGCAGATGAGTCCAAAATCAATGACAAGCTAAATAGCGACGTTGAGCTAGCCATGAAAATATCCAGCTTGGGCAGGGCGGCACGGGCTAAGGCAGGAATTAAAGTGCGCCAGCCACTGGCTAAAGCCGTGGTCGGGGTCGAGACAAAAGAGGAGAAAAAAGCTTTAGAGAAATTAGCTACCGAGGTAATGGAAGAGATAAATGTTAAGCAACTCATCATATTGAGTGAAGCAAAAGAACGAGAGAAATTTTCTTCAGACATGCCCGGCTACAGCGTGGCTGGGGATGACAGATATCGGGTGGCCATAAACACTGAACTAACTCCAGAACTAATTGCCGAAGGGATAAGTAGAGAGCTTGTGCGCTATCTTCAGAATATGCGCCGTAATGCCAAGCTCAACATTACAGACCATATCATCACCTATTACCAGACAAGAGAACCACTCATCAAGCAAGTGATGAATGCTTTTGCCAGTTATATTAAGCAAGAGACTTTATCTCAAGAGCTTATTGATGGCGTGCCTCCTGACGGGGCTTATAGTGAGAAACACCGCGTCTCAGATAGCGAAGTCTCTTTGGCAATCAAAAAAACAAATCCTAAGCAGTAAACCTGCTTGCGCTAAAGCTTCAGCGAAGGCAAGTACGAAACACTAAACAGTGTCAAAATTCAAAAGCCAAATGACCAAAACGTTTTTGAACCTAGAGCATTTGAAACTTGAATTTGTTTGGGATTTAGAGCTTAGGATTTAGGATTTGTCCTTCCTAAGAAGACGGGCGTTCTACCAGTCGCACTGAGGTCGTTCTGGTATCCTCGCCTCTAACGAAGACTATCTCCACCTCTTCGTCAATCCCGCTGCTTCGGATGGCTTGGACAAGGTCGGCAACATTGCTTATTTCCTTGTCCCCAAAGTGGATGATGACATCGTCCAGCCTTAATCCCGCATCATACGCCGGGCTGCCAGCAACTATTTCTCTGATAATCGCTCCCCTATCCACAGAAAGATTCTCTGATGCAGCTAGCAAAGGGGTCACGGTCCCCACTTTTACTCCCAACCAGGGATATGTCACGCGACCATAACGAATTAAATTCTGAATGATAGGCTTAGCCTCATTGCTACTTATAGCATAGCCCATACCTTCCACTTCGGACGCCACTATCTTAACGCTGGTAATGCCTACCACATCACCAGACATGTTCACCAATGGACCACCGCTGTTACCGGGGTTGATGGCTGCCGTGGTTTGAATCAAGCCATAGAGGACATTCCCCCCAGCGTTCACAGATACGTTCAAGCGACTGACTATACCCTCAGTCGCCGTTATTCCTTCTCCTAGCGCATTGCCAATAGCTAGCACCCACTCGCCAACAGATAATAAACTCGAGTCGCCCCAATAAGCGTAAGGCAACTCTGTGGCGTCTATCTTGATGACGGCCAGGTCAGATAAAGAGTCAGCGCCTACTATATCTGCGGAGAAAGTTCTACCATCAGCCAATTCCACGTAGATGCCCTGGGCATCTTCAACTACATGGTTGTTGGTGGCAATATATCCATTGTTATCAATAAGTATCCCGGACCCGCTAACATAATCCGTATACTGCCGACCGAAGATATCAGAGGCGACTATCTCCGTAGTTACGGAAACCACTGAAGGCATTACCTTGGCAACCACCGGAGGGAAATCAGGCAAAGGAGTAGCCGGCTCATTCTGTAATGGAAATGTCCAACTGGGATTAGTGGGCTGGGCTGTGCTATTGGACTGAGGCGGACTGGATGTTGGGGAAAGGGATAGAGCCCAAATACCGACACTTAACCCTACCACTATTAGTATTACTAAAACCAGAATGTATTTTTTAGACATCTTTTGTTATGCCTATTATAGCACTGCTACCTTTTCTACAAAAATCTGTGCCAGACTTCCGGGCAAGGTGCGTCAAATCATTTAAACAAGCAGACTTGACAATTTAGAATCTTAATCTTTATAATAAAAAGAAACCCAGGTTTGCTTCGCCTTTTAGGATCAACCTACAAGATTGGCTTTCCTTAAACTCTTGTAATAAGCAGTGAGTAAGTATATTTTCGTTACTGGTGGCGTAGTTAGTTCTGTAGGTAAGGGAATTTCAGTAGCCTCTATCGGCAAAATATTGAAGAGCCGTGGCATTTCTGTATCCGTGCAGAAGCTGGATCCTTACTTAAATGTTGACCCGGGTACGATGTCCCCTTATCAGCACGGTGAAGTGTTTGTTACTCAAGACGGTGCCGAGACTGATTTAGATTTAGGACATTATGAGAGATTTATCGGAGTGGAGCTTACCCAAGCTTCTAACGTCACTTCCGGACAAGTTTATTCTTCGGTCATTGCTCAAGAGAGACGGGGAGATTTTTTAGGAGGCACAATTCAGGTGGTGCCCCATGTAACCAATGAAATAAAAAGACGGATAAGGAAGGTTGCCGAAATATCTCAGGCTGAAGTGATTATCGTTGAAGTTGGCGGCACTGTGGGGGATATTGAAGGGCAACCCTTCCTTGAAGCTATAAGGCAGATGAGAAAGGACGAAGGCAGGGACAATGTGCTATACATTCATGTCACCTTCTTGCCACATATTGCTGCCACTGACGAATTAAAGACCAAGCCCACTCAGCATAGCGTCAACGAGCTAAGGCGAATTGGTATTCAACCCGATGTTATACTGTGTCGCAGCGATAAGGAAGTATCTGAAGGGATAAAGGACAAGATATCACTATTCTGCGATGTAGATAAAGAGGCAGTCATCTCTCTGGTTACTAGCGAAACCATTTATGAGGTACCCCTACTGCTTGAGGATGCTGGATTAGGTGAATTCATAGTCCGCCGGTTGGGATTGATGGCCGGGAAAAGCAATTTAGATGAATGGCGGGATATGGTAGTCAGGTTGAAAGCTCCTAAAGAGCCTGTAACTATTGGATTGGTAGGCAAATACGTAGGGCTCCGAGATGCCTACTACTCAGTGCGCGAAGCGTTGTGTCATGCTGCATTAGCCCACAATCGCGCGGTGAAAATAGAGTGGCTGGATTCAGAGCAATTGGATGGCACGGCCGATGATAAGCTTGAGCAAGTTCAAGGTATAATTGTTCCTGGTGGGTTTGGTTACCGGGGAATCGAAGGCATGATAAAAGCTGCCAGATTCGCTAGAGAAAGGAAAGTCCCATACTTTGGCTTATGTTTGGGGATGCAAATTATGGTTATCGAATTTGGCCGTTGGGTTTTCCACAGCGAAAAGGTAAATTCCACTGAGTTCGATGCCAACAGCGATTATCCTGTGATTGACCTATTGCCCGAGCAGCATGGCATAGAGCAGAAAGGGGGAACCATGAGGCTTGGGACTTATCCTTGCCATTTAGTGCCCGGCACAATAGCAGCTCGTGCCTATGGCACCGAAGTAGTTTATGAAAGGCATCGCCATCGTTACGAATTCAATAATAATTTCCGCCAGCCATTGGAAGAAGCTGGCCTTGTGCCCTCTGGGTTGTCTCCCGATGGGAGATTAGTGGAAATTACTGAATTACGAGAGCATCCCTGGATGCTTGCCTGCCAATTCCATCCTGAGTTCAAATCTCGCCCCGATTCTCCCCATCCGTTATTTCTGGGATTCATTGCGGCAGCCAAGGAGACGCTTGTGGAGGGTGCTCAGACAAGCTTACCTTTAAATTAGGAAGATGAGGATATTCTTAGATACTGCTAACATAGAGCATATTCGCCACGGGGTGCGACTTGGGGTGGTCACAGGCGTAACCACCAATCCCAGCATTGTGTCGCGAGAAGGTAAGGTTGATTACCGAAAATTAGTCAAGAAAATCTGCTCCATCGTTCCTGGACCTGTATCCACAGAAGTATTGAGCCAAGATGCCGAATCAATGGTAGCTGAGGCCAGAGAAATAGCTAAGTGGGCGGAGAACATTGTGGTTAAGATACCAGCTAGCCTTGAAGGATTGGAGGCTACCTCGGTGCTGGCTAGTGAAAACATAAAGGTGAATTTCACTTTATGCTTCACACTGAACCAGGCTGTGCTAGGGGCAGCCGCCGGGGCCGCTTTTGTCAGCCCGTTTGTGGGCAGATTAGATGATATTGGCGAAGATGGTATGAAAGTGGTGGCTGACATTGTGGAATACCTCGATTATTATCAACTACCAACTCAGGTTATCGCTGCCAGTATTAGGCATCCTCAACATTGTTTTATGGCCGCTAAGGTCGGGGCCCATATCGCCACAGTGCCATACGAAGTGCTGCTGCAAATGATACGACACCCCCTAACAGACATCGGCATTGAGCGTTTTAGAGAAGACTGGAAGAAAGTGATGGGCGGGAAAGGCATTATAAAAGCCCGCACCAAATCATAGAATCTGAAAAGAGGTTATTATGTCAACTTTAATGGAATTGGAAAACAAAAATCGGGAGGAGCTAGAGGCGATAGCGAAAGAGTACGGCATCGTCGGCCTGTCCGGCTTGAAGAAGTCCGAGCTTATCCACCGCATCCTGCAAGCGGAAGCTCAGCAGCAAGGAAATATATTTATAACAGGTATCCTGGAAACCATCAGTGAGGGCTATGGCTTCCTGCGACAGGATACTTTCCGACGCGGTGCTAATGATGTCTATGTATCAAATTCCCAGATCCGCCGTTTCAACCTAAGAGACGGCGATGCTGTCTGTGGCCAGGCTAGACCTCCTAAAGAAGGCGAAAAATACTATAGTTTACTTCGAGTGGAGAGTATCAATGGACTCGACCCTGAACTGGCAAGGACGCGTCGCAATTTTGGTTCGCTGACGCCCACCTTCCCCAATAAGCTCATCAATCTGGAAACAACCTCAGATGAGCTATCCACTCGTCTAATCAACTTAGTGGCACCCATAGGCCGGGGACAAAGAGGGCTTATCGTCTCACCGCCTAAGGCAGGCAAGACTGTGCTTCTTCAAAAAATCGCCAACGCCATAACGACTAACTACAATGACATTCACCTCATGGTTTGTCTTATTGGAGAAAGGCCCGAAGAAGTCACCGATATGAAAAGGTCAGTTAAAGCTGAGGTTATTGCTGCTACCTTTGATGAACCGGTAGAAAGCCAGACTCGTGTCGCGGAATTAGCCTTAGAGAGAGCCAAAAGGCTAGTCGAAATGGGCAAAGACGTGGTCATACTCCTGGATGGCATTACCAGACTTACCAGAGCTTACAACCTAGCCCTGCCACCCAGCGGGCGTACTTTATCTGGCGGTATTGATTCCACAGCCTTACATCCCCCCAAGCGCTTCTTCGGCACTGCTCGCAACATTGACGAGGGAGGAAGCTTGACCATTATTGCCACTTGCCTTGTAGATACCGGCAGCCGTATGGATGACCTCATATATGAAGAGTTCAAGGGCACAGGTAACATGGAACTCCACTTAGATAGAAGATTATCTGAGCGAAGAATCTTCCCGTCTATAAATATTACGCCCAGCGGCACAAGGAGAGAGGAGCTTTTGCTGGATGAAAATACCTTGAAGCAAGTATGGCTGCTCAGACGCATAGTTAGCATGCTAGATAGCGATTCCTCCAACCACAGCGAGGCTACACAGAGGATTTTGGAAAGACTAGCTAAAACAAAGAATAACGCTGAATTCTTAGCTACTCTGTCCAAGGATATCTAGGGAATACTATTATCCTGACTGTCACGCCGGACGAAGTGAAGAAGCGAAACAATCCCACCTGGCTAGACAGATTCAAACTGAAGGTCAAAAAAGCCCTCGGTATGAATATTTTCCTCTGTGACAACTGTAAATGGAATTGGAGGTCCGCCTGCCACCGCCCTGAGCGCCCCAACGCCACGTGGTGCCCTGATTATGCAAAGAAAGGGAAATAGCTGAACTGTTGGTTGGCGTAAGCACCACGTCTGATATTGTCGCCCCGAGCGGTAGAGCAGAGCCTTTAGATTCTTCGCCCTGGCGAGTCGGGGCTCAGAATGACATTACTCAGTGCTCTCTTACAGCTTGATTGACATTAAAGCTGGCACCTTCTAAAATCAAGAAGGAGATTTGTAAGTGACTGGTGACGAACTGAGGCAAGCCTTCTTGAGTTTCTTTCAGGATAGGGGGCATAAGATTATCCCCAGCTCCTCATTGGTGCCTCATAAAGACCCTACTCTACTGTTGACCAGTGCTGGTATGGTGCAAATCAAGCCATATTTCCTGGGGTTAGAGACTCCGCCTAGCCGGCGATTAGCTTCCTGCCAGAAGTGCTTTCGCACCACCGATATAGATTCGGTGGGAGACAGTAAACACCTTACTTTCTTCGAAATGCTGGGTAATTTCAGCGTGGGCGATTATTTCAAGAAGGAAACTATCCTCTGGGCTTGGGAGTTTGTTACCAAGTATTTGAAGCTGCCTGAGAAACGGCTCTGGATAACTATTTACCTTGACGATGATGAAGCCTTCGCTTATTGGCGAGAGATTGGCATCCCCGCCAAAAAGATACTGCGATTCGGCGAAGAGGACAACTTCTGGGGGCCAGTTGGCGATTCCGGCCCCTGCGGACCATGCAGCGAGATTCATTATGACCTGGGTGAGGAGCTTGGCTGTGGCAGACCTGAATGCAAGCCTAATTGCGACTGCGGTCGCTTCTCTGAGATTTGGAACCTGGTATTTATGCAATACAATCAGGGCCAGAATGGACAACGCACCCCTCTACCCAAACCGAACATTGATACCGGTATGGGACTGGAGAGGACTTTAGCGGCTATTCAGGGCAAGCCTTCCCCCTATGAAACGGATTTGTTTTCCCCTCTGATGGACCGCATTTGTCAATTGTCCGGGCAAGAATACGGTCGTGTCGATAATATCAACCGAGCCATCAGGATTGTGGCTGAGCACTCGCGTGGCATTGCCTTTCTTATCGCTGATGGCGTAATGCCTTCCAACGAAGGCCGAGGATATGTCCTGAGACGAATACTCAGACGAGCCTCAGTTTTCGGCAAGAAACTGGGACTGAATGAACCCTTCCTTAATGAAATGTCTGAAGTCGTCGTCAGCACAATGAGCCACATATACCCCGAGCTTACGGCTAATCGAAACCTGATTAGTGGGGTCGTTAGGGTCGAAGAGGAAAAGTTTATTAGCACATTGGACATCGGGCTTAACCTGGTAGAAAAACTCATTGGCGAAGCTTTAACCCAAGGCACAAAGAAACTAGCAGGCAAAGATGTATTCCGCCTTTATGATACCTATGGTTTCCCTGCTGAGCTAACTGCTGAAATCGCCCGAGAAAAAGGCCTCTCTATAGACTGGGAGGGTTTCCAAGCTGAGATGGAGAAGCAGCGGGAAAGAGCTAGGGCTAACCTTAGACTCGATACCCGGATATCGCTTAGCGGTAAGTCTGTTACACACACAAGAGCCTCAATAAAACTTACCACAAGCACAAAATTCTTGGGCTATCGAAAATACAGCTCTAGGTCAAAGGTTCGCGATTTGATAAGTAACCAAAGCTCCGTGCGAAGTGCGGCTGAAAGTAGTAAGGTTGACGTAGTGCTGGACAAAACTCCTTTCTATGGCGAGATGGGAGGGCAGGTAGGCGACACAGGCGAAATCAACAGCCCAAAGGGAAAAGTGGTCGTCACAAATACTATTAGAACTCCTTCGGAGGTGATAATACACAGGGGCAAGGTGGTTGAAGGGAGTATCTCCGTTGGTGACGAAGTGGAAGCTAAGGTTGATACCGCTCGCCGTCTGGATATTGCTCGCAACCACACTGCCACCCACCTCCTCCAGGCTGCTTTAAGGCGGACATTGGGCAGCCACGTTTACCAAAAGGGCTCGCTAGTAGAGCCAGAAAGGCTTAGATTTGACTTCTCGCACCTGGCATCCATAACTGAAGAGCAACTCAAGCAAATCCAGAGGCAAGTTAATGAATGGATACGCCAAAACTTAAAAGCAGAAGCAAAAATTCTCTCTTACAAGCAGGCCATTGCTGAGGGCGCTATCGCCTTGTTCGAGGAAAAATATGGAGAGGAAGTTCGTATGCTAGAAATTGGGGAGCCAGCCATAAGTAAAGAACTTTGTGGAGGCACTCACGTGAGGTCAACGGGAGAAATTGGCATATTCCTGATAATCAGCGAAGGCAGCATCGGCACAGGCTTACATCGCATTGAAGCGGTAACGGGCAGAAAAGCTGAATCTCTGATTGAATCTCGCTTAACAGCTTTGCAGAGCATCGCCGAAGAAGTAGAAGGCTCGCTTGACGAAGTTCCTAGTAAGGTGAAAACTCTTATCAGCGAATTGGAGGCAGAGCGCAAGAGAGCACTTGCACTGGAAAGGGAGCTATCGCGCAAAATAGCCGAGGATTTGTTTGGGCAAGCGGAGCAAATAGGCGGGGTTACAGTTCTGGCTGCCAAGGTGCCGCCGTTAACCACACCTATGCTCAGGGAGATGGGCGATATATTAAAAGACAGACTCAAGAGCGCCATAGTGGTTTTAGCTACAGTTTATAATGGCAAGCCTAACTTTTTGGCTATGGTGACCCCCGACCTGATAGCTAAGGGATTTCATGCCGGCGATATTATCAAGCAAGCAGCGAAGGTCGCCGGTGGAGGCGGTGGTGGCAAGGCGGCTATGGCCCAAGCCGGTGGCAAGGATGCTGCCAAAATTGACGAGGCTTTGAAATTAGTCAAAAGTGTCATTGCCAGCCAAATCTCTTCTCAGTGAAGAAAATAAAAATGACAAATGGAAAAGTTAAAAATTAACTTTTGACTCCTAAACTGTAATTTTAATTTCTGTAAAGGTGGGGTGAAATGCGCAGCCTGGGGCTAGATATCGGAGATAGGAGAACAGGAGTGGCTATAAGCGACCCGCACGGGATTTTGGCAACCCCCTTGACCGTGCTGTCCAGTAAAGATGAAGATACCTCTATAGATGAGATTCTCAAGCTCGTGGAGCAATATAAAGCAGAGCGCATCGTAGTTGGCTTGCCTCGCCGTCTAAATGGCGAGATAGGAAAGCAAGCCAGTAAGGTGACAGCTTTCACTGAGAAATTGTCACGGCGAGCCAAGCAAAGCAACCTCAACCAACTTGATGTGCAACTATGGGATGAACGACTGTCTACCAAAGTTGCCGAGCGTCTGAAAATGGGGGCCGGTGGTCAGGGAAGTAAATCGCGCTCCAAGGCAACCTGCCCGCCAAGGCCTGGCAGGCGGGAAAGAAGAGCCAAAAATCACAGCTTCCCGCTTAAAGCCAAAGTAGATGCCATAGCAGCCGCCATCATCCTCCAGGGTTTTCTGGATAGCAACCGACAGAGCAACGACGAAGGGACTTGAGCGATGCCGAGATACATAGGCCTCATCGGTCACCCGCTTAAGCATTCTATCTCTCCTTATTTTCAGCAGGCAGCCCTGGATTACTATGGACTTGATATTCGCTATGAGGCCTGGGAGACCAGCCCAGCCCTACTTCAGGATAGAGTGAACGATTTAAGAAAACCCCAGAATGTCGGAGCTAACGTAACCGTGCCCTACAAAGAGGCTGTTCTTCCTTTGCTAGATGAAGTTGATGACCTGGCAAGTTCAATCGGAGCTGTCAATACCATAGTCAAAAAAGGCAGACTCGTGGGTTTTAATACTGACGCCTATGGATTTATCGAGGCTCTAGATAAAGAGGGGCATTTTGACCCTCAAGGTAAGCGGGTAGTTATCCTGGGGGCTGGCGGGGCAGGTAGGGCAGTGAGTTTCGTCCTGGTGCAAAGGCAGGTAGCTTCACTGGCTATTACTGATGGCATCTTTGAACGAGCTACAGCACTGGTAGGAAATTTAGTGAAGCACATCAAAAGGGCTTCACCTGGTTCAAAGGATTTGAAGACGAATGTCACTGCTTTTCAGTGGCAAAAACTAAGTTCAGCCCAAACTTTTGACAACTGCGATTTAATAGTTCACTGCACTACCATAGGGATGAAGGACAGTCCTCAAGAAGGACAATCACCTTTGAATCTGGAGGTAATCCCCAAGGGTGTCTTAGTTTATGACCTGGTATATAACCCCTGGCTAACACCCTTATTGAAGTTAGCACAAAAAGCCGGAGCCAATATACTTGGCGGTTTGCCTATGTTAGTATATCAGGGAGCAGCTTCTTTCAAGCTCTGGACAGGAAAGGAAGCTCCAGTTGATATAATGTTTAATAAAGCCAAGGAAGTATTGACAGGAGGAAACACGTGAAAAAAAAGGCAATTATCATCAGTGTAGTCATAGTAGCAGTGCTGGCAGCAATACTGATTCCGCTTCTCTCCATCCCCAGACCGGCGACGGGTAAGATTGTTGTTATCCAGCTCACTGGGTCTATTACGACAGAGGAGTCTTCGCTGTTCTCTAGCTCAGTCATTACCCCAGACTTGGTGAACGATTATCTAACAAGAGCCAAGAAAGACCCAGCAGTCAAGGCGGTTGTCCTCCATATAGAGAGCCCTGGCGGCGAGATAGCACCTTGCCAGGAAATCCTCTGGGCGATAGAAAGATTCAAGGAGACAAAGTCTGTGCCCATCGTAGTAAGCATGGGCGGCACAGCTGCTTCAGGCGGCTACTACATCTCAACCAAAGCAGATAAGATTGTCGCCCTTCCTACCACAATGACAGGGAGCATTGGAGTTATCTATACAGTAATGAACATCGAGGAGCTCTTGGAGAAGCTGGGCATCCAGATAGAGACCTTCACAGGTGGCAAATACAAGGACATGTATTGGGGATTCAGGGAGTTGACGCCAGAGGAGCAGGAAATTATGCAGGAACTGGTTGATGAGTATTACGAGGATTTTGTCGACGTGGTGGCTGAAGGGAGAGGCCTAAGCAAGGAAGAGGTTAGAAACCTGGCTACAGGGCAGATTTACACTGGCACCGAAGCCAAAGAGTTAGGTCTGGTTGACGAGCTCGGCGACCTAGATACAGCTACAGATTTGGCAATGGAACTGGCTGGCCTCGAAACTGCGATGGTGGAGTATTATCAACCACCTAAGTTAACAATATGGTCGCTGCTAGGACTTGCCGATGCTATAAAGGTGAGGTTATCAGGATTGAGTGCCCAAGACATAATTCTCTTGGAAATCTTGAATCATAATTACAGGCAACCTCTATTCTTATATCAAAGCTAATTCCACCCACGAAAGTCTTGCGATTTTCGCGGGAACCCGGTTAAATTTGGAGTCAAATTTACGGGGTTAATTTAATGGGGCAATTTCGTTTTCTTACCGCTGGAGAATCCCACGGAAAGGGATTGGTAGCCATCGTGGAAGGAATGGTGGCTGACCTTCCCCTGGAAGAGAGGCATATCAACGAGCAACTCAAACGTCGACAGCAGGGCTATGGACGTGGCCCTCGCATGAAGATTGAAAAAGATAAGGCAGAGATTATGGCTGGCGTTCGCTACGGTCTCACCACAGGCAGCCCCATCGCGCTCTTTATCACTAACCGAGATTGGCAAAACTGGCAGGAACAATTAAGCGTCCCCCCAATAGAGAAAGAGGCTGAGCCTGTAACCTGTCCCCGTCCAGGACATGCCGACCTAGCCGGAGTGACTAAATATGGTCTGGAGGATATCAGGCCGATTATGGAAAGAGCCAGTGCTCGGGAAACAGCCTCCCGGGTAGCTGTCGGAGCTATAGCCCGAAGATTCCTGGAGGAGTTGGGCATTGCTATTCACAGCCACACCATAGCCGTTGGGCGACATCACTGGGAACAAAGCAAAGCAAGTTCTATAGATTGGCATAAGGTGGAAGCCTCCCCAGTCCGTTGTGCCAACCCCAAGTTAGAAAAGGCGGCGATGGCAGCCATTGATGAAGCTAAAGCTAATGGGGATACGCTAGGGGGCATTTTTGAGGTGATTGCTAGCGGTATTCCCATCGGCTTAGGCAGCCATGTTAGCTGGGACCGCCGCCTCGATGGCCAGATTGCTCAAGCCATAATGAGCATCAATGCTGTGAAAGGCGTGGAAATCGGAGCCGGATTTGCTCTGGCTGAGCTTAAAGGTTCGCAGGCTCACGATGTTATCGAACCTGCTTCTTCTGCCACTGCGAGTCCCGATGTAATCGTGACGAAGCAATCTCTCCCCTGGCGACATGCTTCTAATCATGCTGGCGGCATCGAAGGTGGCATAACCAATGGCGAGGATATAATAGTCAGGGCGGCAGTCAAACCTATCGCTACTCTGGCTAAGCCCTTACCATCCGTTGACCTGCGCACTGGGAAGGTAGCCAAAGCTCACTATGAGCGCAGCGATATTTGTGTTGTGCCAGCCGCCGGGGTAATCGCCGAAGCTATGCTGGCTATCGTCCTCGCTGATGCCTGTCTGGACAAATTCGGCGGTGACAACCTAAAAGAGACCCTGGCAAATTATCGTAATTATCTACGCAATATATCCTGATTGAGCCGCTCCTAGCTAGGGCAAAAGGGGCAGTATTACCGAAAGCGAAAGACTGCCAGAAGAAGTCTCTAGAAGGGATAATCCTGAAGGAAGGGATTTCCTCGGCGCTCATCGCCAATAGTCGTGGGAGGTCCGTGGCCGGGATAGACAATGGTTTCGTCAGGCAAGACCATAAGCTTTTCGCGAATGCTCTCCATCAGACGTTCGTAGCTGCCACCGGCAAAGTCAGTCCTGCCGATTCCACAGTTAAATAGAGTATCACCGCTAAAGATTACCCCATGCCCGAAAAGACAGATTCCGCCAGGAGTGTGTCCGGGAGTATGGAGAACTTCAAACTGCAAGTCGCCGACATTTATGTGGTCACCGTCCTTGAGTAACCTATCTGGTTGAGAAGCTGATTTAAAAGAGCCGAGACCAAGCGATGCTACGATACTCATGGGGGGCGGGGTGGATAGTAGTCCCCTCTCTGCCTCATGGATAGCAAACTGGGCATTAGTCCTCTCCTTAACCGCACGAAGGGCATCGACATGGTCAATATGGGCATGAGTTACCACGATTAAGGATATAGACAATCCCATTTGCTGCGCCGTTCTCAAAATAGTCCCAGCTTCGGCACCAGGGTCAATAATCATCCCTTGCTCCGTTGAGGATGAACCAACGATATAGCAATTAGAAGCCAAAGGACCGACCACTAACATTTTTATAATCATCGCTTTTCTCCAGCGATTCTAAAGTCGAATCCGTGAAGTATAGCATGACTTTATACTTTGGGAAAATCGCTGGTAAATAGCTTCATCTAGCCAGCGGTTTATACTCAATTTTGACAAGTTTGGCACTTCTGAGATACTTTATTCCTATCAGAGTTCTAGAAGAGCTGAGGCGATAATGGATCAAAAAAAAGCAGCGATTCAACGAGCTAGCGAAACTGTCAGCCTAGACATGAACTTACAGGATGTGATGGATGGCATAGAAGATAAGCTTTTTGTCATCGATAGGGAATATCGTGTTAACTTTGCCAACCTAGCTATGAAGCAGAGCTTGCCAGAGAGCAAACCATTTATTGGCAATTTCTGCTACGAAGTCTTCGAGGGCAGGAACAATCCTTGTAGCTTCCCTCTATGGAAATGCCCCCTCGCCAAGGTGCTTCAAAGTAACGAGCCAGCAACAATTATCTCTCCCGACCATGCCCTTGGTACTGAGACGACGTCTAACAGATATGTCAAAATCACCCTTTATCCACTCAGGGACAACCAAGGCGATATCCATGCGTTTGTCGAACTGAGAAAAGATGTCACCGCAGAACGGGAGTTAGAGAATCAAATTCTAAGGCGTCATCACCATCTCCAGGCCCTAAACCGTATTTCCAGCGCCACCAGTGGATTGTGGGACTTAGACACCATCCTGAATATCGCCCTGGACACCGTGCTGGAAATCATCGGTGCTACCACAGGGGGGATACTGCTTCTTCATGAGCAGAACCAGTTGCTAAGCTACCGGGTATACCGTGGCCTCTCTGCTAAATACGTTGAGCAGGTGAAGATGAGGCTGGGCGAAGGAGTGGCAGGCAGGGTAGCCCAAACCGGGGAGCCAGTTGTATTAGAAGATATTTCCAAAGACCCACGGGTTGCCTATCCAGACTTGGTGAGCACAGAGGGTCTTAGAGGGTTTGTTAGCGTTCCCTTAAAAGCCAAGGACAAGGTTGTCGGCGTGATGAATGTGGCTGCTCATGTACCAGGTCAATTTTCGGCAGAGGATATGTACCTCCTGAATTCAATTGGTTGTCAGCTTGGCACGGCCATTGAACAAGCCCGTCTATACCAGAGATTGGAGCTAGGCAGAGAAAGATACCAAACTCTCCTTCAACACGCCCTGACGGCTCAAGAGGAGGAGCGCAAACGGCTTGCCCGGGAGCTACATGATGAGACCAGCCAAGCTCTCACCAGCTTAACCTTAAATCTTCAAGCTGCTATAACAAAGGCGGAAACCGATGGCATTATAGACGCCGATTTCATCGGCAAGCTTCAGAAGATACAATCTCTGGCAGTTTACACTCAAAATGAGATAGTGAAGCTGATGAAGGAACTCCGCCCCACCTTGTTAGATGAGCTTGGATTACCGGCCGCCATCAGCCGCTATGCTAAGGATAACTTGGAACCTTTGGGGACCAACGTATCTACGGAATTCAAAGAAGCTGAAGAGCGCTTGCCCACAGAAGTAGAAGTGACGCTTTTCCGTATCTCCCAAGGGATAATAGGCAACATTTTGGAGCACGCCCAGGCGAAGAACGTCTCTATCAGGTTAGAATGCGATGCCCGCGAATGTGTATTGGACATCAAAGATGACGGTAAAGGTTTTGACGTTAGTAAGATTACGAAGGTAGACAAAGGTGGTCGGGGGGCAGGCTTATTTACTATGAAAGAAAGGGCACGTTTAGTGGGCGGCAGGTGTAGCATTAAGTCCCAGCCGGGGAAAGGGACGAGAATTGTTGTAAAAGTTCCACTAAAAGGATTTGCGGCGGATGCAAAAGATAAAAGTTTTGATAGTTGATGACCACACCTTGGTGCGAGATGGAATTCGTGCTTTGCTGGCGCTGGTTGCCGACATACAGATAGTGGGGGAAGCTGCAAATGGCAGGGAGGCTTTGGAGAAGGTAAAAGAGCTCGCCCCGGATGTGGTGCTCATGGATTTGGCCATGCCCATTATGAGTGGGCTGGAAGCAACGCGGAGGATCCGTAAGAGGTTCCCAACAACAAAAGTGTTGGCACTCACTCAGTATGAAGATAGAGAATACATCGTTCCGACTATCGAAGCAGGAGCTCGTGGCTTCATTAGCAAGACAGCAGCATTTTCTGAGCTCGCTTCAGCTATCCAGGCTGTATATCACGGAGGGTCTTTTCTATCCCCCATGGCTGCAGCGGCTGTTGTTGAAGAATGTCAACAAAAAGTCTCTATAGAAGGGGAAAAAGACGCTTATCAAAACCTGACCGATAGGGAAAGGGAGATGCTTAAGCTGGTTGCCGAGGGATATACTGCTAAGGAGATAGCAGATATGTTAGTCATTAGCTTGAGGACGGTGGAGACGCATAAAACCAACCTGATGAAAAAGCTAAATATCCACAATAAAGCTGACCTCATCAGGTTTGCCATACGTAAGGGCATTATCACCGTGTGAGCAAAACCTTCTCTGTTCGTTTTGGTCTACGAGTTTTTCCCATCGCAAAATAGGGGTTAATCCGTCAATAATTCCCGAACAAAATCGAACCATCATTATCGGGATTGCCTCTTTTACACCTTTCAAGCATAAGTTATCCTATAACCAAGACTAATTTTTGGAGCAGAGTAGGAGCCATATCAGACTATGGATAATTATCAATCTAACCGCATGAAGGAAGCTTCTTATGGACACAGCATTATCCCGCCTTGCCAGGCAGCTTGCCCGTTGCACATGGAGATCGGCGAATATGTTGATCTGGTGGCCCAAGGCAAGGTTATGGAAGCACTACAGGTCATAAGAGATGGCAATCCCTTCCCTTCCATCTGCGCCTATGTATGCACCCATCCTTGCGAGGATGCCTGCCGTCGCAGCCAGGTGGATGAACCTATCGCCATCCGAGCATTAAAGAGGTTCGCTGTGGAATTTGGCGGTGACAGGATGATAGAGCTTGAAGCCGAAACGACACAGAGCGAAAAGGTTGCCGTGGTAGGGTCGGGACCAGCCGGGCTAGCTTGTGCCTACTACCTCAGGAAGCTGGGCTATCCAGTAACAATCTTCGAGGCTTATTCCGAACCGGGCGGCATGCTCCGGGTAGGCATTCCACAATACCGCCTTCCTCGGGAGGTAGTGGATACTGAAGTCCAAAGGCTAACTCACATGGGCGTCGAAATCAAGACCAATACACGCGTAGTATCCCTGGACCTTCTTTTTGATATGGGCTACAAAGCTATTTTTATCACAGTGGGCGCCCATCAGAGCCTTAGAATGGGAATAGAGGGGGAAGATAGTCCCGGGGTGATAGATGGGGCGACTTTTCTCCGTGAAGTGAATCTGGGACTTAAGCCGTCTCTGGGGGAAAGGGTGGGCGTAGTTGGTGGCGGGAATGTCGCTATAGATGCTGCTCGCGCCGCTGTTCGACTGGGAGCACACAAAGTGAGCATTCTCTACCGACGCAGCCGAGAGGAAATGCCAGCCAGCCCCACTGAAATTGAGCAAGCTCTGGAGGAAGGCATAGAGACCATGTTCCTGGTAGCACCAATTAGGGTGAAGCGAGAAAATGGGCACTTGAATGTGACCTGCGTAAGGATGGAGCTTGGGGAGCCCGATGCCGATGGCAGACGACGTCCAATACCAATAAAGGGCAGCGAATTCAATACAGAGTTTGATACTTTGATTACCGCTATTGGGCAAGCGCCCCATCTCTCTGAGGACTTCCGTCTCCGTATCGGCCGAGGCAGCACAATTCAAGTTGACCCCATTACACTTACTACTAATCGGGCGGGGGTTTTTGCCGGCGGGGATGCCGTCACCGGACCCGCCACTGTAACCCAAGCATTGGCCAGTGGTAGGCAAGCAGCTTTTCGTATTGATGATTATCTCCAGCACAGATACCCTCTAGCTGACACAGGGGAGAAGAAAAGCTCGTTGGGCGAACTTTCTCCCAAGACAATAGAGATGATAAGAAAATTAGAGCGGCTTGAGCCTCCTCTCCTCCCTCCTGAAGCCAGAGTGAATGAATTCACAACGGTGGAGCTAATTTATGACTGGCAGTCTGCCGTTAACGAAGCTAGGCGTTGTCTGCGCTGCGGCATGGGAGCAGAGATATTGTTCCAAGATAAGTGTGCCACTTGCCTTACCTGCCTCAGAGTCTGTCCCTACCACGTGCCCTACATAGATGATGCCGGAAGCATCCAGATACCTGCTGAGCAGTGTCAAGCTTGTGGCATATGTGTTGCTGAATGTCCAGCCGAGGCAATAGTCTTGCGGAAGCCATATGACCGCAGACATATAGATGAGGAACTGGAGCATGCCCTTAAGTCTGCCGCAGAATCGAAGTCGAAACCATTGATTATTGGCTTTTGTTGCCAATATGGGCTCTTTGGCACAGGCGCGTTGGCAAGCCTGTGGAGGGAAGGCAAAGCTGGTATCTGGATAGTGCCCATCCTCTGCGTGGCTAAGTTAGAAGAAGTGCACATATTACGCGCCTTTGAGATGGGTGCAGAGGGGGTTTTCATCGCAGGATGCGGGGAACAATGCAGTCGAGAAAACACCGCCTTCTGGGTCCTCCAGCGTGTGGAAAAGGTTAGAAAAGTGCTGGCTCAGATTGGTCTGGAGCCGCAGCGCTTGCAAACATTTGATCCCCGATTTAATCGGGGACGTATCGCTGAGGCAGATGCTGCCGAGGCACTGGACAATTTTACTGAACAAATAGGAGGGCTTTACTTGAATTCAATAATAAAACAGGAGGTGAGAACTTGATAGTGGCAGAGCAAAAGCCGGTGGAGCAGATAAGGCAAGTTATTGCTCCTTATGAGAGGGTGTTGCTTCTGGGCTGTGGCACCTGTGTGACTGTTTGTGGCGCCGGTGGCGAGCACGAGGTCTCCTTTCTGCATAGCGCATTACAAGTAGCCCAGGCCAGGAGCGGCGACGGGATTCATAAGTTTTTGGAATACACCGTAAAAAGACAATGTGACTTTGAATTCTTGGACTTACTCACAGACAAAGTCAAGGAAGTGGACGCCATACTTTCGCTGGGGTGTGGCATCGGGGTGCAGGTCATAGCCGAACGTTTCCCTGATATACCTGTTTTGCCCGGCGTTAACACCTCCTTCATGGGTATGGCTAAGGAGTGGGGGGTTTGGGATGAACGCTGTGCTGCCTGCGGTGATTGCCGATTGGCAGATACTGCCGGAATTTGTCCCATCACCAGGTGCACCAAGGGAATACTCAACGGCCCCTGCGCCGGCACCAAGAATGGAAAATGCGAGGCAAACAAAGATATGGACTGTGCCTGGATTCTGATTTATAAGCGTCTCGAGAGATTGCAACAATTAGAGAAGATGCGCCGATATTATCCCCCCAGGAACTTTCGCGTTATCCCCAGACCACGAAGAATCGTCAAAAAGGCTGATATTAAGCTAGGAGAAAACAATGGCTAACTCACTATTTGAAGAAAAACTTAGTTCCAATGAATTCGTGGTGACTACAGAGATAGGGCCTCCTAAGGGAGCAGACGTCTCAGAGATGATTCACCATATAGACCTCCTCAAGGATAAGGTTGACGCTATCAATGTCACTGACCATCAGAGCTCGGTAATGCGCTTCCCTTCTTTAGGCGGCTGCCTATTGGTGAAAGAATGTGGTGGCGAGCCTATTCTGCAAGTAACCTGCCGCGACCGCAACCGTCTAGCGATTCAAGCCGACCTCCTTTTAGCCTACTCGAGAGGCATCCGAAATGTGCTTTGCCTCACCGGTGATTCCGTTGATGTTGGCGACCACAAGGAAGCCAAGCCCGTCTTCGATTTGGATTCGGTGCAACTACTAAA
>CAZWDC010000009.1:0-6819 GCA_964633085.1 uncultured Dehalococcoidales bacterium | reverse complement strand
ACTTGCCTTCCCTTGCTTAAGAATTGATTGCATTGCTCAGCTTGCTTGCCCCAAACGCTAACTCGGAACCAATCTGTCTCTTCCTTGGTCTCTCCAGCCGAAGTGGTGTAGCGTCGAGTAGTAGCCATACGAAAAGAGGTAACTGCCTTCCCGTTGGGCGTGTACCTCATCTCCGGGTCGGAACCCAGATTGCCAACAAGTATTACTTTACTTAGGCCTGCCATGTCAATCCTCCACTCTTACCACAAGATATCGCAGAATATCCCCAAAAGCACTGATTTCTGTTTCAAGCTCCTTAACCGATTTAGGCATTAACTTAAAGCGGGCTAGAATGTAATCAGCCTCCATAAACTTTTTTATGGGGTAAGCCAGCTTCCTTCTCCCCCAATTTGTTATCTCGTCCACCGCCCCACCGCGGCTATTAATGGACTGGGTCACCTTGTCTACAATTCTAGACACTCCCTCTTCATCAACTTCGGGACTAATTATAGCTACCAGCTCGTAATCATGCATGTTTAAGATTTTATATCACAGGGAATAAAATGGCAACAAGACCTATATTTTAACCACCTATTATATCTACTAGCTGGAATGTCAAATAAAGCCAGTGTTATAATTCCGCTAATGAAACTATCTGAGTTGGGGGAATTCGGGCTCATTAACATTATACGAGATATTGTGGCTAAATCTCAAAATCTGGAACATGCCTCTTGGCAAAAAATCTTATTGGGAATTGGCGACGATACTGCCGCTTGGCAAAGTAATGAGCACATTGAATTGGCTACTACGGACACTCTGGTTCAAAATGTACACTTCGACTTGGGGCTGACAAGCTGGGAGGAATTGGGCTGGAAAGCACTCGCTGTGAACTTAAGCGATATAGCTGCTATGGGTGGTATTCCTAGCTATGCTTTGCTTTCTTTGTCGCTGCCTGGCGAACTGGAAGTTAAAGATATCTCCAAATTCATCAACAGCATGGTGCATTTAGCCGGGGAATTTGGCGTAGCTATAGTTGGAGGTAATGTAGCAGCTGCTCCTAATGTCGTAATCACAGTAACAGTAATCGGCTATTGCAAAGGTAAAGCATTGCTTAAGAGGTCAACAGCTTCCCCTGGTGAGCAAATAGCTGTCACAGGATACCTGGGAGTGTCCGCTGCCGGCTTGGAGATGCTCCAGGGAAAAACTATCTCAAATCCTGAAGTAAACAATATCCTGAGGCGAGCTCACCTTAAGCCTATGCCGCGGGTAAAAGAAGGACAAATTCTGGTAGGGCAAGGGGTTAAAACTGCCATAGATATAAGCGATGGGCTTGTTGCTGACCTTGCTCATATCTGTGAATCCAGCAAAGTCAACGCCAGGATAAAGATCGAGAGAGTGCCAGTGCACCCTGTGGTCATAGCCAATTTCCCGAATCATAAGGAGCTGGCTTTATATGGTGGAGAGGATTATGAGCTTCTTTTTACCGCTGATGAAACCATTATTGCGAGGGTTAAGCAAGCCTTAAACTGCCCGGTGACCGTAATTGGGGATATAACAGAAGAAAAGTTACCAACACGGGTGACTGTAGTGAATAGCAAGGGAAATATCATTCCTTACCGAAAAGGGGGCTGGGAACACTTTAAGAATTAAAAATGGAGTCTTTCAAGCTAAATTCGTATAGCCCTGAACAAACTCAGCTTTTGGGAAGATACCTGGGGGAACTTGCTCAAAAGGCTGATATTTTCCTCCTCGTAGGTGAGTTGGGAACAGGCAAAACCTGTCTTGTCCAGGGCATCGCTCGCGGGCTGGATGTGAGAGAATATGCCTTCAGTCCTTCTTTCGTCATCCTTAGAGAGTATCATGGCCGACTTCCTTTATACCACATTGATTTTTATCGTTTGGACCATATCGAGGAAATTGCTGACTTGGGGCTGGAGGAATATTTTTACGGCGACGGGGTCTGCGTTGTGGAATGGGCAGAGAAGGGGCTGTCGGTAGTTCCCCGTGATAATTTGCTTATCACCATACAATATACTCCTGCCTCCGAAACAGGACGGTCTATTTGTCTGAAACCTCAAGGCAAGCGCTACTGTGAATTGATAGAACAACTCAAGAAAAGAGAGGGAATCCTGGCCCTGAATACGAAATGCTAAACTTTTTAACTTTTGCTCTTTGCATTTAGATTTTGGATATGGAATTAGCTATAGATACCTCGTCCAATATTGTCAGCGTTGCCTTGTGTCGTGAAGGTAAGATATTAGCTTCGTTAACGTGGCAAACGACACAAAATCATACGGTAGAGCTGTTGCCGAATTTAGTTTTCTTGCTACAAAAAGCTAAGGTGGAGCTAGACTCTGTAAAAGCAGTCATTATAGCCAAAGGTCCGGGAAGCTTTAATGGACTTCGAGTGGGCATAAGCACTGCCAAAGGGCTGGCTTCTGCTTTAAATATCCCTTTGCTTGGTATAAGCACACTGGAGGCTGAAGCCTACCCTTTTGCCTTTACCGGATTGCCCCTCCGTCCCATTCACAAGGCTGGTCGCGAAGAAATAGCTACCGCTCTTTACCGTCAAAAAGATGATGAATGGCAATGTCTGGAGGCGGAAAATCTGACCAATGTTAAAACTTTGTGTCGTCGAATTAAGCAAAAAACGCTTTTCTGTGGCGAAATCCCTGCGGACATAATAAGCGAAATACAGCAAAAGCTGGGCAAGAGAGCTGTAATTTCCCAGAATAGTAGGCCATGTCGAGCTAATTCCTTGGCTATATTAGGTTGGCGAGAATTGAGCAAAGGGGAACGAGATGACCTGGCTGCTCTACAGCCAGTATACCTTCGCCCCCCTCACATAACCAAGCCCAAGGACAAAATACCTCCTTTGTCATTCAGAGTGGAGTAAGGGAACCTAAACTGACCCAAGAACATCTTGCGATTTTCTTGGAAACCCAGTTAAGATTTAGAGTAAATTTAACAGAGTCGCCCGCAATCTTACAGGCTTTTTGGGGTAGTTTAGGAAATGGAGATTCCCAGATCAGACGCTGAGTGTACAGCAAGGCTTTGTTTTGCCTGCAGCCAGGAGAATCCCATAGGGCTGCAGTTGAAACCTGTTCATGATGGAGAAAAAGTCACAGCAGTGTTCACCGCCGGGGAGTTTCATCAAGGCTGGAATGGTGTTGTCCATGGTGGTATCCTCTATACCCTCCTCGATGAAGTAAATGCTTATGCCATGCTTTGCCACGGGATTGAGTTTGGCGTTACTGCCAAGAGCGAGATAAGGTTTAAACAGATAGCACCCATCAACGAGCCAATCCAAGCCTTTGCCTGGGTCACTAAACTGACAAAACGGTTAGTGGAAACAAAGGGGGTGCTTACTCTCAAGGATAATACAGTCATAGTCGACGGCGATTTCTTATTCTACGTTTGGAGGCAGTCTAAGAAGGCAATTCTCTGGGATATGGACGGAGTTATTGCCGATTCCAGCTCCTTCCATTTTGCTGCCTGGCAAGAGACTTTTGCTAAAAAGGGGGTAAAATTCAGCAAAGAAAATTTTACCAGGCTCTTTGGCGCTAGAAATGACTTCATAATCGGCAGCGTGATGGGCAAGGAATTCCCTGAGAGAGACGTCAAAATAATGGTGCAAGAAAAAGAAGAAAATTTTCGACGGAAGGCAACAGGAAGCGTCAAACCATTTCCCGGCGTAGTAAGGTTGCTGAATGCCATAAAGAAAGGGAATTTCAAGCTAGGCTTGGTTTCCTCAGCGCCCAAGGAAAATATCGGCCTGGTCCTTAGGGAGCTTAATTTGGAGGGGATTTTTGATTGTGTTGTTTTTGGTCAGGAAGTGTCCGAAAGCAAACCCAGTCCCCAGATATATCTTTTAGCTGCCCAGAAACTGGGAGCGACACCTAACGATTGCTTGGTAGTCGAAGATTCTCCCTTAGGAGTCAAAGCAGCCAAAACTGCGGGGATGAGATGTCTAGCTGTAACCAATACACACCCTCTGCAAGAGCTTGGGGAGGCTGATAAAGTAGTTGACTCTTTAGAGAATGTGGACTTGATCACCTTGCTCACGAGAGTTTAGAAAGGGGTCCGGATAAAGAAGAAGGAGACTAAAATCATGGAAAGAAGTTTAGTCCTTATCAAACCAGATGCTATACAACGGGGATTAGCTGGAGAAATCATTTCTCGCCTGGAAAAGAAGGGGCTTAAAATCGTAGCTATGAAGATGTTGTATATGGATAAAAATTTGGCTCAACGCCACTATGCCATTCATAAAGGGAAGGCTTTCTTTGATGATTTGGTGAGTTTCATTACTTCTAGCCCGGTCATCGTCATCGTCTTTCAAGGTAAAAATGCTGTGGAAATGATAAGACGAATGATGGGAGAAACTGACCCGGCCAAGGCGCAGCCTGGCACCATTCGAGGCGACTTGGGCATTGATATTGGACATAATTTAATACATGGCTCTGATTCCATAGAAAATGCCTCGAAGGAAATAGGCTTATTTTTCTCGGAAGAGGAAATCTTCAGCTACGACCGGGAGCTTGACAGATGGATTTATTGAATCCTAATTACTGGGATCGCCTTGTCCCATAATTTATCCAGTTGATAATAGTCCCGCTCTAATGGGGCAAATATATGAACAATAACCGAACCAAAATCAGCCAGCAGCCAACCTGAGTCAGGAGTCCCTTCGTTGTGATGAGGTACGATGCCTTTGGTTCTCAATACCTCATCGATACCCTGCCAGATAGCTTCGATGTGTCGCTTAGTATCTCCGGTGCAGATAACGAAATAATCTGCAAAAGAGCACAAGGCTCTCACATCCAGCATAGCGATATCCCTGGCTTGCTTCTCAGAAGCAAGCTCAGCAGCCAGACGTGCTATTCCCTCCGCTTCCAGAAAGACACTAACCTCCTTTTCGTATAATTATACTAATTATATCACTCATGGCAATATTTGACCAAGACCATCTTATCATTATAATTTTGAATATAGTGCGCCCTGCATTAGAGCTGCACTCTAAGGCTATTCCGCTGGCAAATTTGAGAACAAAATTTTTAAGTTTGCAATATATCTGCTATAATTAAGATAAGGATAAAAAGATATGCAAACAAAATGGTGGCGTAGTGGGTTTTTTTACCTAGTGCTTCTAGGAGTGATAGTGGGTCTGGTGCTCGTCTCCATGCCCCGTGAAGGGCCTGAGTACATAGATAAAATTGGGCGCTTTATTGAGAAGGTAAAGGAAGAGCAAATTGACACCATCCAGCAAGGTGGTGATACCCTCATTGCCTTAAAAGATGGTAAGGCTAAGTACAAAACTGGCTTCACCGGTAGTACTCTTGAGTTACAGCAATTGCTTAAAAGTGAGGGAATAGATCCTGGTATCGTTGCTCCCATAATTAGTAGTGGTATTGATTGGGGGACGATAGGGCTAACAGTCATTCTACCCATTGTGCTGCTCGGGGCATTGTTCTACTTCTTATT
Source organism: uncultured Dehalococcoidales bacterium (assembly GCA_964633085.1). Taxonomy (GTDB): domain Bacteria; phylum Chloroflexota; class Dehalococcoidia; order GIF9; family AB-539-J10; genus RBG-13-51-36. Next base: position 1,359 of record CAZWDC010000009.1, on the reverse strand, counting down.
CTTCCGTGCCGCCCGTGGCGCTGGCACACAAGCCTTCAATTTCAGCAAAAGCCGTGCCCGCTTAACTCTGGACAAGAGGCCTGATGTAACTTTCGCTGATGTTGCTGGAGCCGATGAAGCTAAGGAGGAGGTTCAGGAAATAGTGGAATTCCTTAAAGCTCCTCAGAAATTCCAGGCCCTGGGGGGGCGCATACCTCGAGGTGTACTTTTGGTGGGGCCACCGGGAACAGGTAAGACTTTACTGGCTAAGGCTATAGCTGGAGAAGCTAGGGTGCCTTTTTACTCTATCAGTGGCAGCGAATTTGTGGAGATGTTTGTGGGCGTAGGTGCTGCCAGAGTCAGAGACCTGTTTGACCAAGCCAAGCGTAATGCACCATGCCTTATATTTATTGACGAAATTGATGCTGTAGGCCGACACCGTGGTGCCGGCATAGGTGGAGGACATGACGAGAGGGAGCAGACCTTGAATCAGATTCTGGCTGAGATGGATGGCTTCGATACCAATGCCAACGTCATTATCATGGCTGCCACCAATCGCCCTGACATCCTTGACCCAGCCCTACTCCGCCCTGGGCGTTTTGACCGACACATCGTGATTGACTTGCCTGACATAAAAGGGCGCAAAGCTATTCTGGAAGTACATGCTAAGGGCAAGCCGCTGGCCAAGGAGGTCAACCTCGAAACAATAGCCAAGGAAACGCCGGGGTTTAGTGGTGCTGACCTTGCCAACTTAATCAATGAAGCGGCTATCCTGGCTGCGCGGCGCAATCGTAAAGATATTTCATTACGAGAGCTTGAAGATGCTGCCGACCGCATTCTAGCCGGACCGGAAAAGAAGAGCCGTGTAATAAGCCCTAGGGAGAAAGAAATAGCTGCTTACCACGAGAGTGGCCATGCCTTGACCGCCAGGATGTTGCCTAATGCCGACCCTGTGCATAAGGTTTCCATTGTCGCTCGAGGGATTCTGGGGGGCTGGACACGCCTTTTGCCGTCCGAAGACCGTCATTTATGGACTAAGTCTCAGTTTGATGATAGATTGGCAGTGAGCTTGGGCGGACGTGTTGCCGAGGAAATTATTTTCGGCGAAATGACTACCGGCGCCCAACATGACTTGGAAGAAGCAACTAAGTTAGCGAGAAGAATGGTCACCGAGTATGGCATGAGTGAGAAACTGGGACCACGTACCTTTGGTCAGAGACAAGAGCTCGTCTTCCTGGGTCGTGAAATTAGCGAACAGAGAGATTACAGCGACAAGATAGCCCAGGAAATCGATGAGGAAGTGCATAGCATTATCCAGCGAGCTTACAACACCGCTAAGAGAATTCTGACTGAGAACAAGGACAAACTAAAGCAGCTAGC
>CAZWDC010000008.1:0-9041 GCA_964633085.1 uncultured Dehalococcoidales bacterium | reverse complement strand
CATCCCCACCAGCAAAAACACCATCGACATTAGTCTGTAAAGTAACCGGGTCAACAGAGAGGGTTCCCCAGTTAGTGTAGGCTAAACCTTCGGGCAGCGTTGCCTTATCCACGCTTTGACCAACGGCTATAATCACATTCTCAACACTTACATTGAATTCTGAGCCTTTGATAGGTATAGGGCGGCGGCGACCACTGGCATCGGGACTTCCCAGTTCCATGCGAACACATTGTATCCCGGTTACCCGGTCATCTTTGGATAACACCTTAACCGGTGCTGCCAGGAACTCGATCTTAATTCCTTCTCGTTCCATTTCTTCAATCTCGCTGGGGATAGCCGGCATCTCAGCGCGGCTGCGACGATAAATAACAGTTATTTCATTAACACCCAGACGCCGGGCTATTCGAGCAGTATCCACAGCGGCATTACCACCACCAATAACTGCCACCTTTCTTCCCAGACTGACTTTGACTCCAAAGTTGACTTGCCTCAGGAAGTCCAGGGCATGCAGCACTCCGGGGATGTCCTCTCCAGGAATCCCCATTTTTTGACTGATGCCGGCACCTGTGCCCAAGAAAATGGCTTTATAGCCCTGATTGAAGATTTCTGAGAGACCTTTCACCATGGTATTGGTCTTGATCTCTGCCCCCAACTCTTGTATATAGCTTATCTCATTACTGAGTACAGCTTTAGGTAATCGGTATTCAGGAATGCCATAACGTAATAGACCTCCTGCCTCAGGAGCAGACTCGAACACGGTAACCGGGTATCCCTGCCTAACCAGATCGTAAGCACAGGCTAGACCGGCAGGACCAGAGCCGACAATAGCCACCTTGTCCTCTTTGGTCCTTTCCACCGGTGTGGCTTTTTCCCGGCCGGCTTTGAGTTCATAATCAGCCATAAATCGCTTAAGAGCTCTGATAGCCACGGGTTGGTCAACTTTGCCCCGCTCACAGTCGTGCTCGCAGGGGTGGGTGCACACTCGTCCACAGACTCCGGCAAAAGGCATAGTCCTGCGGAGCACCGCTAGAGCTTCCTTAAACTTGCCCTGGGAAATGAGAGCAATATAACCCTGGGCATTAACCCCAGCCGGACAGGCCACACGGCATGGCGGATAACCACGTTTATCAATAGTATATTTATTGGGAATTGCCTGGGGAAAAGGAATATAGGTAGCTTTTCGCTTACCCAGGTTCTCGTTAAATTCGCTATTCAATTCGACAGGACAAACCTTAGCACACTCACCACAGCCCGTGCACTTGCTCACATCAATGTAGCGGCTCTTGTTTTTGATTTTCACCCGAAAGTTTCCTACATACCCTGACACATCCTGTACCTCACTGTAGCTCATTAGCTTAATATTAGGATGCTGTCCTACTGTAGTCATCTTGGGCGTCAGGATACAGGCAGAACAATCCAAGGTGGGGAAGGTCTTGTCCAACTGAGCCATGTGTCCCCCAATGGAAGGCTCTCGCTCAACCAGAATAACCTCATAGCCAGCATCCGCGATATCTAAGGAAGCTTGGATGCCAGCAATGCCGCCACCAATGACCAAAGCTCGCCTGGTTATGCCAACGTGCTTGCGGGTAAGAGGCTCCTGCCAGGCAACCCTGGCCACCGCTTTCCGCACTAGGTCTATCGCCTTAGCTGTAGCTTCCTTAACCTGACTGGGGTGGACCCAGCTACAATGCTCCCGAAGATTTGCAATCTCCAGGAGATAGGGGTTCAAACCAGCACCAGCCACCGTTCTACGAAAGGTTATCTCGTGCATACGCGGCGAGCAGGCGCCAATGACCACCCGGTTAAGTCGATGCTTCGTTATAGCCTGCTGGATAGATGCCTGGCCAGGATCACTGCAGGTGAACTTGTTATCTTCAACGTGAACTACCTGCGGTAGCTTCCTCACTGCCTCTAGCACTTCAGGGATGTTTATGCTCCCAGCTATATTGCTGCCGCAGTGGCAGAGGAAAACTCCAATTCTGGCCATGTCTTATTTTTTATGCCTTCTTTGGAAAAACAGCCTGATAACTATGCTCGCTTAATATTGTGTTCACTTCCGGGTAACTTTCTTTAAATAATCTGAGGCTAGCAGTCGGGGCATAATAACCGCTACATGATACCTCATATCCGATGTTACTGGCAAGCCGTTATTTTAGATTATTATAGAAAAAATTCCCAGAATTGTAATAAGATTACTATGAGGATAAAAGAAGGATAGACTTATTGTTTTAGCTGTTAGGCCTTGCACATTTAGCTCTTTATCCGTAAAATGCTTAACGTTGCCCTCATCGTCTAGTGGCCTAGGACATCAGCCTTTCAAGCTGAAGATCAGGGGTTCGAATCCCCTTGGGGGCATTTTCACTTCACCTAAGCGCCTTCACCAATAAGAGGCAAGAGGTAGTAGGCACCTAACTTCCTAGTCTCTTTTTTTCGTTGGCTCAGCCACCTTAAATGAGTCGTGCTGCCACCGAAAGCACACGGGAATCATCGAGCGCTCACTCCAGATTACTCGCTCCAAAACGACCTAAGCCACTGTAGAGCGCACAAACGATAATAGCTCCGCGGGAAAGCTCCTTCGTTAATCCAGAGCTTTGACAGTTATGTGAACTTGGATGTTGAAATAACTCAGCCTATCAATAACTTCCCAACCGATCCCATCAGCTCAGGTATACATGGTGCAGCATCATCATCCTTAAGCCCTACCAGTTGCCGACATCGCACTGCCCATTGTCGCTCAGTCCCACAGCGACCACGGTGCCATCGGACTTAAGTCCCACCGTGTGAGCGTACCCTGCATCAACCTCGATGATGCCCGTCAAGACGCCGACACCACACTGCCCATATTCGTTATATCCTACAGCGACTAAGGTGCCGTCGGACTTAAGTCCCACCGTGTGCAAACTGCCTGCGGCGACCTGGATGATGTCTGTCCAGCCGCTGACATCGCACTGCCCAAAGCCATTATATCCCACGGCGACCACGGTGCCGTCGGACTTAAGCCCCACCGTGTGCTGCCAGCCTGCGGTGATCTGTATGATGTCCGTCCAATCGGTGACGTTGCATTGCCCATCGTCGTTCAATCCCACAGCGACTACAGTGCCGTCGGATTTAAGCCCCACCGTGTGAGCGTAACCTGCGGTGATCTGTTCGATATCCCTCCAGCCATCGACGTTGCACTGCCCGGCGCTATTCCAGCCGGTGGCGACCACGGTACGGTCAGACTTGACCCCCACAGTGTGACCGGAGCCTGCAGCAATTTGCTTGATGTCCGCCCAGCCTTCCACATTGCACTGCCCATAGTTGTTCCGCCCCTTGGCAACCACGGTGCCATCAACCTTACGCCCTACCGTGTGAAAATAGCCTGCGGCGACCTGGATGATGTTCGTCCAGCCGCCAACATTACACTGCGCGTAGTAGTTCGCGCCCACGGCGACCACCGTGCCGTCGGATTTAAGCCCCACCGTGTGATGCTCACCGCAGGCGACTCGGGTGACAGGATAATGAACAGAATTGGTACCCTCAGAAGAACAGCCTCCCACCCAGACAATTAAGGCTAGCATAACCAAAAAGATACTAACCCTTGCTACGCAAGGGCGCCTCCTCAAACTAAGTATTATCTTCATATTTCACCTCTTTTGTATAATATCATACTCCACCCCTCACATTGTCAATAGTCTTTCCGTACTTTTCACTCCTCCCAGGCACCTTCACCAATAAGGGGCACGAAATAGCAGCCACCTAAGCTTTCTACTCTGTTTCCCTTTCTCAGTTTAGTGACCCTGAGTAAGTCTTGTTGCCATCGGGAGCCGACTGGGATCACCAACCGCCCATTCCAGGTTAGCTGCTCCAGAAGAACTTTAGGTACAGTGGGAGCACCGGCAGAAACTATGATAGCATCATAAGGAGCTCCCTCTGGCCACCCCAGAGTTCCGCCAGCGATGTGAACTTCAATGTTGGCATAACCCAGCTTATCCAAGACTTTTTTGGCTGATTCCGCCAATTCCGGTATACATTCTACGGTAACCACTTTTTGTGCTAACTCAGCTAATATCGCAGCCTCGTATCCGCTGCCCGTGCCCAGCTCCAGCACCTTTTCACCCCCCTTGAGATCCAGAGCCTGTGCCATCAGAGCCACAATGAAAGGTTGAGAGATAGTTTGCCCAAAGCCAATGCTTAAGGGTCTATCGTCATAAGCAAAATGATATTGCTCTTGTGATACAAAGGCTTCACGGGGAACACGCTTCATTGCTTCAATTACGCGCTTGTCAGCGATTTCGTGGTCTAGATATCCAAATAGATTTTCTTTAGCCTGCTCTAAATCCACCGCAGTTCACCGGCCGCAAATGTTAACCAAGAATAAAAGGCAGTACAAAAGATAGTATTATGAGGATCACAATTATGGAGCCGGCAATTATGCCGATGCGCTTTAGTTCAGGCATAACATATTGATAGCGGCTGGTGGAATCTAGAGCTTTTGAGGACACTCGGGGCGGCGATTGTAACTCAGCAGGCTGCGTCTTCAGTTGTTGCGTACGCCTCTCCGGCACTGCCTTGGCCACTCTAGCCCGATGCTTAGCTTTAGCACGCCGCGATTTTTTCGGCATTATCCTCTCCTCAGCGCAGATTGCTTATAAACTCTGGTGCTGGAAATGTAGGCATGACCTAAAAGTTGCTGGAGTTGACGAAGCTCAGTGCCACTTTGTAATTTACGTCTGGCAAAGCTATGACGCAAGGCTTGTGGTGTGACCTTATCGCTCAGCCCTGCCTTGGAGGCATAACCTTTAACAATCTGCCAGAACCCTTGCCGGGTCAACCTCTTACCACGTCGGTTAAGAAATAGGGCTTCTTCTTTCTCGTCATATAATAAATCCAGCCTGTCGCTTCTGAGGAACTTTCCCAAAATCTGGCTTAAACGCTGGTCAAAGGGAACCTGCCTCTTAGAATTGACATGCACACAATTTTGCTTTAAATCAATATCTTTGACATTTAATGATACTAATTCGCTGATGCGTAAACCAGTGGCATAAAGCAGTTCCAGCATCACCGCATCTCTTCTGGCTTCCGGAGTAGATAGCTTTGTAGCCTCGGCAAGCAACTTCTGGTACTCAGAGGGAGACAAAAAGTTGAGCGCACGCTTGCTAACCTGAAGAGAGGGCAGATTTCGTGTCGGATTCTCCCTCATCTTCCCTGAATCAACCATGAATTTGAAGAATGACCTGGCTGAGGCGACCTTGCGAGCAGTTGTGGCTACAGAATATCTCTTCTCCCTGAGCTTGAGCAAATAGCTCTTCAAAAGCTCATCATAGGACTGGATTATGCCCTTGGCCTGCTCTGCGGTCATAAAGGTGGCCATTTGAGTCAAATCATTGCGATAAGCAGCCACAGTATTCTGGGAATAGCCTTTATCTCGGGTCAAATGCTGAAGGAAGGCTTCGATATCCAACTTCATCACAGGTTATTGTAACACAGTGCCCATTATTTTGCCTCTCTGCAAGCCGCTTGCTACAATGAATTTGCCGTGAAATCAGAGCAATTAAACCCACCAACGAAAATCGTAAGATTTTTGTGGAAACCCAGTGAATCTGAAACCAAATTGTCCGGGGGTCCCCCAAAAGTCTCGAGACTTTTGGGGGCTAAATTAAAAGCTTTGCCCGCCAAGCCCGGAGTTTATCTGTTTAAGGACAAAGAAGGTAAGGTTATCTACGTTGGCAAGGCTGCCAGTTTGAATAGTCGAGTCAGGAGCTATTTCGGCGCTCCTGCGAGTCTCTCATCCAAAATTCAAAGATTGGTATCCAAAATACAGGATTTAGAATTCATAGTTACCAATTCCGAGCAAGAGGCGCTTATCCTGGAATGCAACATGATAAAGAAATATGCCCCGCGGTACAATGTGCGCCTTAAAGATAACAAGACTTTCCCATACCTCAAGATAGACACTAACGAAGATTGGCCTGGTGTGTATATCACCCGCCGGGTTCAGAAAGACGGAGCCAGATACTTCGGACCTTTTGCCAGTGCTAACTCGGTACGCAAGACCTTGAAGTTAATAAAGAAAATCTTTCCCTTCCGTAGCTGCAGTAAGCGCATCCAGGGCAAGGATAAGCGGCCCTGTCTCAATTATTACATCCATCGCTGTCTGGGGCCATGCATTGGAGCAGTGGGAAAAGAGGAATACCACGAGATAATAAAACAGGTCATCTTATTCCTAGAAGGGAAGCAGGAGCTTATTCTCCGTGAATTAAACGCTAACATGAAAGATGCAGCACAACAGCTTCAGTTTGAGAGGGCAGCTTTGCTGCGCGACCAAATTAACGCCATAGAAAAGGTCATTGAGGCCCAGAGGATTGCTACAACATTACATGGAGAAAAAGACGTCATTGCTCTGGCACAAAATGAAACACAGGCTTATGTCGAGCTCCTTTCTATCCGCAATAATAAACTCATTGGCCAGAACCATTTTGTTATGGAAGGCATCCAGGATGAGTCTCCTGAGCAAATAATGACCAGCTTTGTGAAGCAATACTATGCCTCAGCTTCATATATCCCAAGGCTGATATTGCTCCAGCACCCCGTAGACGAGCCCGAAGTGCTTTCCGAATGGCTGGAACAACAAAGAGGAGGCAAGGTAGAGCTTCAAGTGCCTCAGAGGGGAAACAAAAAAAGCCTAGTGAATATAGCAACTGAAAACGCCGCCAGAGGTCTAGAACTAGCCCGAGCTAAAGAGATGAAGGCGGAGGTCATAAGTGCCGGCTTACAAGAGCTAAAACAAAGACTGCGCCTCCCAAAAATGCCTCGGAGAATAGAATGTTATGACATTTCTAATATTCAGGGCGCTCTGGCCGTGGGCAGCATGGTTGTCCTGGAAAAGGGCTGGCCCAAACCAGCCCACTATCGCCGCTTCCGCATCAAAACCGTGGCTGGCGCTGACGATTATGCCATGATTCAAGAGACATTGAGGCGCAGGTTTAAACGGAGCCTGGCCAGCGAGGGCACCTGGGCAATCATTCCCGACTTGGTCCTCATCGACGGCGGCAGGGGACAACTTAACACCGCTCTGGAAGTGAGGCAGGAATTAGGGCTAGACTCTATCCCCATGGCCAGCTTGGCTAAAGAAAACGAAAAGGTATTTATACCCGACGAGCCTCAGCCAATTTGCATAGCCAAAGATTCTCCGGCCCTCCATATCCTACAAAGAGCCAGAGACGAAGCTCATCGCTTCGCTATAAGTTATCACCAGAAGTTGCGTCGCAAAGAAGTCACTACTTCTGCTCTGGACGACATCCCCGGCATCGGGCCAAGGCGAAAGAAGGCTTTGTTGAAAAAGTTCGGCTCAATTGAAGCTATCAAGGAAGCTTCCTTGGAGGAACTCAGCCAGACAGAAGGCGTCACCCTGGCCCTGGCAAGAAAAGTCAAGGAATATTTAGGAAATTCCTCAACGTGATAGCATTCTCGACCGCAAAGGCCTCGGCATCGTTATTGAAATAGATATAACAAGCTTTAATGCCCTTCAACTGAGCAATCCCTTGTGCCCATTGACAAAGCTCTTCGTCAGAATAACAACTGGAATATAGACCTTCGCTGCCGTGGAAACGGACATAGGCAAAATCACTAGTAGTGACAAGCGGGCAGCTAAAGCCCGGCATATCAAAAACGCACAACCCAACGTTGTGCCTTCTCAAAATATCGAACACAGCGTCATCAATCCAGGACTCATGGCGAAATTCAATTACATGCTGATATTTGGGTGGCAATGAAGATAAGAAATTCTGTAATAGTTCATCGTTGCGCTTCATACTGGGTGGCAGTTGGTATAGCAAAGGACCCAGCTTTTCTTCCAAAAAACTGGCGCGGGATATGAAATTATCTACCGCTGAACCTAAATTCCTTAACCTTTTTATATGCGTGATGAAGCGACTCACCTTAACAGCAAAGATAAAGTTGTCGGGTGTGGATTCCCGCCAGGTTGTGAACGTTTTCTCCGAAGGTAGATGGTAAAAGCTGTTATTTAGCTCTACAGTCGTAAATTGCCGAGCGTAGAATGGCAACCATTTAGACTTGGGCAATTCCTCGGGGTAATAAAGCCTGCGCCAGTGCTCATAATGCCAGCCACTGCACCCAACATAATACTTCACTGACATATTGCCTCATAAATTTGGCAACCATATTATAGCCTTCCACATAATTTTGTATAAAGCCCTCTCCCTTCGAGGGAGAGGGTTTGGGTGAGGGTGAAAAATATTATGAAGAAGCTATGCCCGACAACAATGCTCACCAAGCATTGACTTCCAGCCTATGATACGTCCACAATAAGCACCCGTGGAAATACTTGGGATATTCCTATTCGCCCTTCTTGGTCTGGCAGTGGGCAGCTTCCTCAATGTGTGCGTTGACCGCCTGCCTCAGAACAAGTCTATTGTCATTCCACCATCTCATTGCGAAGCTTGCCAGCACAAGCTAGCAGCTAAAGACCTCATTCCGCTATTTAGCTACCTCAGGCTTCGCGGTCGCTGCCGGTACTGTCAGGTTGCCATACCCCGGAGATTATTTTGGGTGGAGCTGGCCACCGGCCTGATATTTGCTCTCCTTTACTGGCATTACGACTTAAGTGCGCAGCTGGGGGTTATGATTTTCTACGCTTGTCTATTCATCATCATTTTCGTCATCGACCTGGAGCAAGGTCTTATTCTGAACAAAGTCGTCTATCCCAGCATGGTTGTGGCTTTGCTTCTGGCTTTAGTGCCCGAGCCCGGGTTTAGCCAATTGGCAGCTATGCGGGTTGCCAACGCTGCCATAGGCGGAGCCATTGGCTTCGCTATATTCCTTGTAATTGCTATAGTCTCCCGCGGCGGCATGGGTTGGGGAGATGTTAAGCTCGCTGCTTTGATTGGTCTGGCAACTGGCTATCCCCTGGTTTTTCTCGCCATTATTATGGGGGCTATCCTCGGTGGCATAGTGGCCGTGGCTTTAGTGATAGCTAAAAAGAGAAAACGCCGGCAGACAATCCCTTTTGGTCCCTTCCTGGCCCTGGCCGCCATGATAAC
>CAZWDC010000007.1:0-11610 GCA_964633085.1 uncultured Dehalococcoidales bacterium | reverse complement strand
AGCTGGTAATGGTATTGTGAAGGAGTGGTTTAGCCATCATGATGGTTTTGAAATCAACAAAGGTGGTATCCAAACGATGCTGAAGAGGCTCAAAGCTGAGACTGGCCTCCAATGCAATGCTCACAGCTTCAGAAGAGGCTTCTGTGTCTACCTGGTCAAATCGGGATTGTCCACTCGTGTAGTTCAGTCTCTTGGTGGCTGGGAGCAAATCTCGATGGTAGAAAAGTATTCCAAGTCCCTTAGCTTTGACGAGGCTCTCAATCTATATCGGGAGATAGACACATCCTGCATAGGGAGGTAGTCATAGCTGGGATGTTCACAAGGTCATAGCTAAGTGTTCACAGGTCAAAGCTAGGCTATCCCGATTCCCTAATGCCTGATGCCCTTAGCTGCTCTTGCCAGGACTGGCATAGGGGGTGTACCTTGGGGACTCTGGCATCACCTACGACTAGCCACGAAGATATTGGCTCATAGAAAAATCCAGTCGTGGCTGAAACCCCTGTGGTTAATAGCACAGTGGATGATTTGGCAGGCTCACCAACGTTCCCATATGTCAGCCATTAAATGTGATGGTGATGTATAATAGTAGCCTTCTCGATACTGCGTGCCTTGTTCGTCAGAGTAGACTTCCCCGTTTGTAGGTTCTATTACAAAAAAGTTAGGAGTGAGTAAATAAGGGACAACCAACCAAGCATGGTTGCACTCCGCAAAGCTCTCATTCTCTAAATCAAGGTTACCAACTACGATTAGTGAAACTATCCCTTGTTCATGTAGTATATCCCAAAGCTCTACTGCCATATCATTACAATCAAATTCACCTTCAATATAGGTATGTGTCTTGTGATACCCCTTATTTACAGAGCGAAGAGTATCATCAAGCTCAACGAGTTCGTCTCCTATCCAAGCTTCATCTTTAAGTGCCTGCATAAGAGCATCTAGAGCCTCATAGTAGGTTTTATCCCCAAATATCCTCAAAGCCTCGTCTTCATGATTTGTGTTCCAGTACTGAGGGTTCATCCGTATGACCATAAGGGGGATGCCATAGCTCGGAGATGATGGAGTCTCTGGCAGTGGTGTTGTAGTCGGGGGAGCGACAAGAGCAACAATCAGTATGATTACACCTATCACAAATACCACTACACCAGCAATACCCCACTTTCTCTGAGTGCTCTTAAAGTGCTCGGTCTCTGTAAGCTCACGATAACTTTTCTTATTCTTCAGCCAGAGTGGTGAAAACACCCATAACAGCAGAAGCCACCATAAGCTTCGCCCTTTCTGTTTGATGACCCAACCAGATACTACTAACAGCAAGATGTCACCCAGTATCCAAGGAATGATACTGTCAGACCAGTTTAGAGGTAGCCATATCAAATAGGCAAATACCCATGTCCAGTTCAGATGTCTCTGAAACCAATTCACTTGAACCGCCCCTATCAGGAGTATACCACCATAATCACCCTAGGGGGAAGGTTAAGGAAGGGGGGCGATAGCCCCCCGCCTTAGATAGGGAACCTTTTTGTCCCATTTTCCATGTCCCCTGCTACGATTGAAAATGTCCCAGAATCTGTCCTGTCCCAGTCCCATGTCTCTCGTGGGATGTCCCAAATCAGCTAGGGACATTTGCTTGTCCCCACATATATACTAAATATATGTCCCGACAGGAAGAGGAAATGTCCCCAGTCATGTCCCAGTTGGTGTCTCATCAGGCAAGCTAGCCATCATTCTTTGATAGGCTTTCTTTGCAGCAGCTTTATCACGAGTCGCCCGAAAGTGAGCAAGTATGGCAGTCTTATCCAATCCCTGTGCATGCAACTCCCGAACTCTTCGTGCGATGGTCATACCTTGTTCTCTTTCAACCTGAAGCGTTCCTCTGTTTGCCTTAAAAAACATAGGCTCAAGATGCTGTCCCCTAACTTTGCCCTGGGTTAAGGCTATCTTGTCCTCATTCCCAATAGAGCTAACACTGGTCTGTATTTCCGAGTCAATCCTTCCAATAATCAACCTCAAACCAAGTGGTTTGCCTTGCAGATTTTCATGGTGCAGAAGGATAAAACTTAGATTCTTTGTATTGGCTATCCTTCTCAAGGCATCTATGCAAAGGATTGCAGGTGGTCTGGTAATATCATCAATGCCTAGAGTGGTAAGGGAATCAACAAACACTACATCTGGTCTCAAAGCTTCCAGGCTACGAAAGAACTCCTCGTTAAAGTCTTTTCCGTTCCACAATACAGGGAGCTTACAGCAGACAAACATATGTTCAGGAAAACCTATCTTTTGAACTTGGTCTTTGAGTATATTGATACTCTCATCCTGCTCTACATAGAGGACTTTATGACTACCATCTATGGGAATACCAAAAAACTCAGCCCCTGTCATCAGAGAATAGCCCATGTAGATGGTCAAAGTAGTCTTATATGAGCCAGCATCCCCATAAAAGAGGGTAAGCCCATTCCTCAATACTAGTCCAGGGATTAGCCAGTCGGGAAGTTCAACTTCGGCAGTAGTTATCCCGTAGTCAGATGGTATCAGGATAGGAGTATCGTGATATTTCTCGTTGTACCACCTCACTAGGTCAAGGAATGTCTTACTACCGAGTCTAGCATCCTCCATAAGAGCCTCTTTGTAGTCGTCGAGGTGCTCCTCTCCAATTTCCTCTCGTATTTCATTGGTTGCCAGTATCTTATCTACCACTTCCTCAAAGTCAAGATTCTCAAGGTCAATCGGTGATAGCTGCTCAATTTCCCTGGCATCCTCTCGTCTTGTGATGGGTTGATTAACTTGTTGGTTCGTTTGCATCGTTCTCCCTCCAAAAGTTCACTAAGCTTTGCCTTCGTATTCGTCTACAGACTTTGCATCTCTTAGGCTCAGCAAGCCCCTTCCCATGAAAGAACATCTGCTCCCCACTGGAGAAGGTGAACTCCGAGCCACAATCGGCACAAACCAGTGTTCTGTCCGCAAAATCTGTCTTATCCTTAACTTCCATAAGCTATCTCCTTTCTAGCCACTCCTAACCCCTTCCTGTGGCTTAGATTATTCAGTCATAAATCATCACCCCCTATGGTAAATCATTCGCCAGCACTTTCAGCCCCAGAATTTTGGCTCTGAGGACTAGGTTTGCCAGCTTCATGGTCTCGCATATCAGCCACAGCCTGGTCAGTCAGGCTCATTCCTTGCCTTTCAACCTCGGTAAGAATACCCTTGTAGTCAATGCCACCTTCAGACAAAACCTTCTGAGCAAGTATTCTATCTTCCAAACTTCCCTTAACCCTTATATCGTCTAGCCACTGGACTACTGGCTTGGCATGTGTTGGAAGGTTATCTTTGGCTTCTGAGTACTTATATGGGGCTGATAGCTCAGTCCTCAAAATTTTTAGCATATCCCTGGACTTGGCTATATCCTGGGGATTGTGCTCATGGTAAACCTTAGCTGCCTTGATGCTATCCTGTACCTGTTGCTGAATGTTAGCTAAACTTCGCTTCTCATTGTTTAAGGATAGCTCCAGTTCATTGTACTTATCAGGTTGCTTATCAATCATTGCCTGGTACATCTGGGATTCAATACCTTTAATATTCTGCTCTAATCTCGGTATTGCCTGCATCCCCTTATCGGCATATTCGAGGTCTTGAAGCAAATTCTGCATATCCGTGCTGAGGAACCCAGCCTCTTGCTTTATAGGCGGGCTCTTCAATAGCAAAGCAAAATCATAGTGAAGCTTACCCATTACATTGCTTAATGTGGGCTTAGCTGGAGTCCTTCGTGTCTCGTGTTCTCTAGCAGCCTGCTTGTAGCCCAGTGAGGCAAGCTCCAGCGGAGATTTACCTCTCGTCTCTGGGTGGTCTTTGTGAATCAACAATTCTTCTGTCATATTCCCTCCTTATCTTTTTCCGTTTTCCAGCCTCGCCTTTGCTCTGAATCTTCCATCCTGGTTTTCCTTTCTCAAATATGTCTGGCATGTTTGTTGTGAGAAGGTCATCAATAGTGATAACCAAATCTAGATACCTCTCTGTATCAAGAACCTTGGATAATTCTGAGAAACGAAATACGTACGACTTGCCTCTCTTACCAGACGGTATCAACCTTTTCCTTTTGACTAGCTCGGAGACATATTGCCTGCTGCAACCGAGAGCTTTCATGACTACTTCTGTTGTGATTTCCAAATTTTCTCCGTACATGTAGACCATCCTAACACATAATCTAGTAATTGTCAAGTGCCATAGCTTTAATCGTAAGGACTATTGACAAGTCACCATCTATATGATACACTGATTCCAAGTGAAGAGAAAGAGGTGACAGCAAAGTAATAGTAGACCATGCGAAACCAGCGGTAATCAAACAGTCGCTTATAGCTGGTCTTCTGAAGCTAAGGAGGTGAAAAAATGAAGCAAAGACAACAGTCGTTAAGGCAGACAGCTAAACAATTACAGATTAGTCCATCTTTTCTGAGTATGATTCTGTCTGGTCAGAGACAGCCAAATCCAGAGCTAAGAGACAAGCTGTGTTCACTGGGAATGTTCACAGACAAAGCTAAATTATCCTTGAGAGGGAGGCGTCCTAGGCCCCTAGACGAATGCGCCACAGTTAGCGCAGTTTCTCAAATTCATTCACAGAGATTTTGGCATCTTTAAGAATTTTCCTCAATATACCCTTCCCTAAATCTCTACCTTTATGTATCGGCACTGTTGTCCATCTACCATCGGAGTGATGAAATATCATGTGGCTTCCACTCTGGCGAACACAAGTAAAGCCTAATCTCTCCAATACCCGCTTTACCTCGTCAGGCTTAGTCGGTCTGAGCTTAGGCAACTACCTGCACCTCATCTATAGCAACTTCTATCGGGATCCGCTCTCCCAAAGCCCGCCGAGCTTCAATATGTAGCTTAATGGCGTCCTTGATATTTTCTAGTGCCTCTTCATAGGTTTCCCCCTGGGTGTAACATCCCTGAAGAAGCGGGACAGAAGCTACATAAAGTCCGTCCTCGTCTTTTTCCACCACAACTGTAAACTTATAACCTTTCATATTATCTTTCCTCTTGTTCATCATTTAACTGGCTGGGGATCCAGGATTCGAACCTGGCCTCACGGGTCCAGAGCCCGCTGTCCTACCGCTAGACTAATCCCCAGCAAATTAATATTATAGCTGTTTCTCCTGGCGAGAGCAATGGCAGGATGCCTGAGGCGTCTAGTTACGGAACTGTCAAAGTTGGGATTAAAGACAATCCAAAAGGCAGCTCCCTGTTGCTCGTTGATAAGTTGGAGCACAGCTAGCGCTTGGTGTATTGTGGGGCCTTGCGAGCTCTCTTGAGTCCGTACTTCTTACGTTCTTTGATTCTAGCGTCGCGAGTAAGCAAGCCTTCTTTGCGTAACAAAGGCTTAAATAGCTCGTTTTCTTTAGCCAAAGCTCGAGCGATACCATGGCGGATAGCTCCGGCCTGCCCACTGAGTCCACCGCCATTTACTTTCACTGTAACACGAAACTTGCCCAGGGTATCTGTAGCTAAAAAGGGATGCTCAATCATACGGCGGTGCTCAACGCGAGTAAAAATCTCCTGATAAGGCTTATCATTAATAATTATCTCCCCATCGCCGGGGAAGAGCCTGACCTGAGCTATAGCACATTTGCGTTTACCCGTTCCCCAAATGTAACTTTCTTCTTTCATTGCTCCTCACGTTTCTCTTTAATTTGAGCGTGGTGTGGATGCTCACTTCCAGGATAGACCTTGAGTTTCTTAAACATAGCTCTACCTAAACTATTGTGGGGCAACATTCTTTTGACCGCAAGTTCAATCACACGGCTAGGGTCTTTCCTAAACAGTTCTTCAAGTTTTTGGCTCTTCAAGCCGCCGGGGTATCCTGAATACCTATAATAGATTTTTTGTTCGGTTTTCTTCCCAGTCACCTTTACTTTGGCAGCATTGATTACCACAACGTAGTCACCTGTATCAATATGAGGAGCATAAATCGGCTTATGTTTGCCCATAAGCAAATTAGCTACCTGTGTTGCTAGTCTTCCCAAAGTCTTATCAGTGGCATCAATTACCCACCACTTCCGTTCAATTTCTTTAGCTTTGGGACTATAAGTCTTCATCGCTAGCTTCCCAAAGGCTTAGGATAATTCACCTTCTTAAGGCATAACCCGCAGGCTGGCGACAGAGGACCAGCCAAACCTAAACTCTTGGCCTCCATTATATCACGAAAATCTTCGATACTTATTTTACCTAAGCCCAGCCGGATTAAAAGACCCACGGTGCTTCGTACCTGATGGGGCAAAAAGGAATTAGCCACGATACGAAAGACAGTGAAATCTCCTTTCTTCTCGATTCCCGCTTCATAAACATTACGCAGCGTGCTCTTGGCGCCATTCAAGGAACTGGCAAAGGAGACAAAATCATGCTCACCTTGGATAAGCTGGCAAGCCTCATTTATAGCCTCTATGTCCAGTATTTTAGGCACCCATAATGCAAACCTTTGAGTAAATGGCGATCGCGTATCGCTATTTAAGATACAATAATGGTACTCCCGGCTCAGAGCATCACGCCGGACATTAAAATCATCGCTAGCTCGGTAAGCCGCTTTGACCGCGATATCGCTGGGTAAATAGTAATTCAACGCTCTAACCAACGTCCTAGTGTCCAATGTAGATTTTGTCCAGAAGCTCACCACCTGTCCTTTAGCATGCACACCGGCATCAGTTCTGCTAGCTGCTATAACCCGGCTGCTTTGCCCACAAAAGCGCTTTATAGCTTGTTCCAGCTCATCTTGAATGGTGGGCAAGCCAACCTGCCATTGAAAGCCATGATATCGGGTGCCGTCATATTCTATGAGCAAGACAAACTTACTTGACCAATTCAATTTGAACCATAGGCGCACTATCACCAGGACGAGGTCCCAGCTTTAGCAACCTCGTATAGCCTCCGTTACGGTCAGCATAGCCTGGAGCAATTTCACTAAACAGCTTGTCAACTACTTTTTTATCAGTAATAAAAGCCAAGGCCTGCCGCCTGGAGGCCAGGCTGCCATCCTTACCTAAAGTAATCATCTTTTCTGCCAAACTACGAACTTCTTTAGCCTTAGCTTCAGTGGTGATGATTTTTTCATGGGCCAGAAGGGCAGTAACCTGGTTTCGATATAATGCCCATCTTTGCCCTGTCGGCCTACTTAATTTCCGTCCTGCTAATTTGTGCCTCATACTCTATTTCTTCTCAGGAATAGGGGAACCTAATTTTGCCAGTAACTCTTCCACTTCAGCTCGAGACTTTGCCCCCAAACCAGGCAATGGTGGCAAACCTTCCCGGCTTTTCTCTACTAATTGTCCCAGGGTGAAAATACCTGCTCTCCTCAGACTATTACGGGAGCGCGTTGATAAATTCAGCTCTTCCAGAGGAGTATCATATTGCTCAGGCAAAACAGCTAAAGCTCCCGCCATAGGAACTTCAAGGCTCTTGAAGGAAGAGAACTGGTTAATTAAGATGGCAGCACTGTGACTAAGCGCTTCCCCGGGTAGAATAGTAGCATCAGTCCAAATCTCCAGGATGAGCTTCTCTGGACTTCCCTCCTGGCCAGGCCTAATAGGTTCTACAGAGAAATTGACCTTTCGCACTGGAGAGAAGATGGCATCTACTGGCATTGCTCCCACGGGTAACCCGTCAGCCGATTTGGCTGGCAAATAACCTTTCCCCAGCTCCACGTTAAGTTCAACGTGAAGCTTAGCTTGGGGAGAGTCTAAAGAAGCTAAATAAAGTTCAGGATTGGCAATGCGAAAGTGAGCCGAGGGTTTAATATCACCAGCAGAGACTTTGCCTTCCCCCTCTGCCTCCAAGAGCAACTGCCCGGGCTGATGAGAAAGAGGGCAGAGTCTCAATTGCTTGATATTCAGTAAGAACTCCATGACATCTTCTTTGACATGAGGGATAGGGGAGAATTCATGTTGAATCCCTTCAATCCTGACCCATGTTACCGCCGCACCAGGCAGGGAGCTAAGAAGCACACGCCGCAGAGCGTTACCCAGGGTGATTCCAAACCCCGGCTCTAAAGGCTCAGCAACAAAACGACCGTAGTTGCCACTGCTTTCAACACAATTTACAGTGGGGATAGCTAATTCAAGCATAGTTTACCTCGAGTAATATTCAACAATGGCTTTTTCATTAAATCCAGCTTCAATATCATCCTTGCTAGGTAAATTTAATACTTTGCCGGTCATGGTTTCTTTGTCCAAGGTTAACCAGCTAGGGAAAATCTTCCCGTCAATTTTTTCGGCCATCGTCTTATAGTATTCTGTTTTTTTACTAGCTTCCCGCCATTTTATAATGTCACCGGCTTTCACCAAAAAAGAAGGTATATCTGCTCTACGTCCGTTGACAAGAATGTGACCATGTCGAACTATTTGTCTGGCTTGAGCCCGGGAATCGGCAAAGCCCAGGCGATAAACTACATTATCTAATCTCCTTTCCAGCAATATAAGAAGGGTTTCCCCTGTAGCACCCGGGCTTTTCTTAGCCTCAGCAAAAAAACGGCGAAACTGCCTTTCTAAAACGCCGTAGCTAAAGCGAACCTTTTGCTTTTCTTGCAATTGGAGTCCGCGCTCGGACATCCGGCTGCGCCCTCGAGCCGACGAATGCTCGCCAGGCGGACTATTTCTCTTCTCCAAAGGGCATTTAGGTGTAGAGCACCTCTCGCCCTTGAGCATTAGTTTTTCTCCAAAGCGGCGACACAAGCGACAAACTGGACCAGTATAGCGAGCCATGTTACACCCTTCTCCGACCTGGTGGGCGACAGCCATCATGCGGGATAGGAGTTACATCTCTGATGGCTGTAACAGTGATTCCGGCAGCTTGCAAGGCACGAATAGCTGCTTCACGTCCACTGCCAGGGCCCTTAATATAAACCTCAGCCCGGCGCAAGCCGTCATTCATCGCTTTGTGTGCTGTGTCTCTAGCGGCTAGTTGGGCAGCGTAAGGCGTTCCTTTTCGGGAACCCTTAAACCCAGCAGTGCCAGAGCTTCCCCAAGCGATAACATTACCCTGCATATCAGTGATAGTAACAATAGTGTTATTAAAGGTAGATTGGATATAAACCTTGCCTTCGCTAACCTTTTTATGAGCTCTTTTCCTCTTGGCCATCTTGCAAACAAACTCCTTACTTCTTAGCTAGGCCACGCTTCTGACCCCTACCTGCCACTGTCTTCCTTGGCCCTCTTTTGGTTCGAGCATTTGTGCGCGTTCTCTGTCCATGAACTGGCAGCTTCATGCGATGCCTTATACCCCGATAGCAGCCAATCTCAATAAGGCGCCTTATATTAGATTGAATCTCTCTCCTGAGATCACCCTCCACCTTGTAATTTTTGTCAATAACATCTCGAATCTGGCCAACCTGTCCCTCACTGAGTTCCTTAACTCTAAGGCCAGGGTCGATACCAGCAGCAGCCAAAATGTGCTTGCTTGATGTCGGGCCAATGCCATAAATGCGCTGCAAAGCTACCCAGATTGGTTTATCTTTAGGAAGGTCTACTCCAGCAATGCGTGCCATGGCCTGTCATCCCTGCCTTTGTTTATGCTTAGGATTCTCACAAATAACCCTAACCACACCTTTCCGTCTGATAACCTTGCATTTTCTGCATATCGGTTTGACCGAAGCTCTTACTTTCATTTCCAATCACCATGCAAACAAACGTCGTTATGATAAACTTTCTTGGTCAACCTGTCAAACTATTTAAGCCGATAGGTAATCCTGCCCCGGCTTAAGTCATAAGGGGAAAGTTCCACGAGAACTCTATCTCCGGGCAAAATCTTGATATAGTGTTTTCTCATTTTGCCTGAGATATGAGCCAATACCGGATGTCCATTGGCCAACTCGACGCGAAACATAGTATTAGGTAAGACTGCGATCACTTTGCCTTCAACCTCTATCCTCTCCTTCTTAGCCATTTCTACATAACACCTAAACAAGTATCTCAGCTTCGCCATCAGTTATAGCAATGGTATGTTCGAAATGCGCTGAAAGGCTTCCATCGGCTGTAAGCACCGTCCACCCGTTAGCCGCCAATTTAGTACGCCAATCTCCAGCATTAACCATGGGCTCGATGGCTAAAGTCATGCCTTTACGAAGCAGGGGGCCTTTCCCAGCTACAAAATTAGGTACCTGGGGCTCTTCATGCAAGTCTCGACCTACTCCATGTCCGGTATATTCTCTAACTACAGAAAATCCTCTCGATTCAACATAATTTTGAATAGCAGATGAGATATCGTCTACTCGCATCCCATTTCTGGCTTGGGCAATGCCGGCCTTTAAACTACCCTCTGTGACTGCGATTAGTTCCTTGGCCTCCCTACTTATTCGCCCCACACTAATAGTTATGGCAGCATCGGTATGAAAGCCATTAAGTTTTGCCCCGACATCCAACGAAACGATGTCTCCTTCCTGTAATATTCGTTCACCGGGAATGCCATGAACTATTTCATCATTTACCGAAACACATAGATTCGCCGGGAAGCCCCGATAGTTCTTAAAGGAAGGTATAACTCCCCTTTTTTTCGATTCTTCAGCCACAATTACATCCAACTGACCAGTCTTAATCCCCGGTCTTACTTCCATTCTTAGTTTATCTAAAATAGCAGCAAGGATTTTACCACACTTCCGCATAATAGCTATTTCTTCATTAGATTTTATAACTACCATTTTATTTTATCCCTGCTTACCCTTCCTTAATGTCATTCCGAGGGAGTCCCGATGTATCGGGACGAACGAAGAAACTCGGAGACACTTCGCCCCGACAAGTCGGAGCTCAAGGTGTCATGGGTGCTTTGAGTGCAGAGATTATTTCTCTGGCTACCCCCTGTATTCCTAAGTTACCATTGACCCTAATCAGTTTACTTTGTTTCTTATAGAAATCAAGGATGGGAGCAGTTTGAGCAAAGAAAACATTAAGTCGCTCCTTTACTGTCTCCTCCTTATCATCAGAACGTTGATACAATTCACCACCGCACTTATCACATTTTCCCGGCATTTTGGGCGGTGAACTTATGGAATGATATGGCGTCTGGCAGTTACGGCAAAGCCACCTGCCACTGAGGCGTTTCACCAGCTCCTCATCGGGCACCTCAATGTATATCGCTTTGTCCACACTTTTTCCCTGCTCCTTAAGAGCTTTGTCCAGAACTTTAGCTTGATGCAAAGTCCGCGGAAAGCCATCGAAAATGCAACCCGAGGCACAGTCAGGTTGATTGATTCTCTCCATAATCATTTTTATAGTTACCTCATCAGGAACCAGCTCTCCTTTATCCATATATCTTTTGGCTAAGAGACCAACCTCGGTCTTCTCCTCTAGCGCTTGGCGAAACAAATCCCCGGAAGCTATATGAGGTAAATCCATCTCTTGAGAGAGAATATCTGCTTGAGTTCCCTTTCCTGCCCCCGGAGCACCTAACATGACAATGTACATTACTTCAAGAAACCTTCGTAGCGGCGCATAGTTAGTTGAGCTTCTAACTGCTTCATGGTATCTAGAGCCACACCAACAGCTATGAGCAAGGCAGTGCTCTGGATTGTCAATGCTGAAACATGAGTTATTCTTTGGGCTACGAAAGGCATAATTGCCACTATAGCCAGAAAGAGAG
>CAZWDC010000006.1:0-9161 GCA_964633085.1 uncultured Dehalococcoidales bacterium | reverse complement strand
GAGCTACCGTGAGCTCCCATTGCTTCTCTATCAGATACAGGTGAAGCTCAGGGACGAGCCTCGTCCTCGCGGTGGTTTATTAAGAGTCCGAGAGTTTATCATGAAAGACCTCTACAGCTTTGACGCTGACGAGGCTGGCTTGGATGAAAGCTATCAAAAGATGTGTCAGGCTTACAAGAACATCTACGCTCGTCTTGGCTTGCCGACATTAATGGTCGAAGCTGATAGCGGCGCCATAGGTGGCAAGGACTCCCACGAATTCATGGTCATCACCGACACAGGTGAGGATGAAGTCATCTATTGTTCGGGCTGCGGCTACGCTGCCAATGCCGAGAAAGCTCAATTTGCCAAAGCTGTCATTACGGTCAGCCAAAGCCCTGAACGTAGCGAAGAGGAAGCGAGGAATCTCCTTCCTTTAGAAGAGATAGCCACGCCAGGGGCGGAAACTATAGAGGAAGTAGCTGGCTTTGTAGGTGTGCCCACAAATCAAACGCTCAAGGCAGTGTTTTATTCCGCTGACGGAGAACTTATCTTCGTCGTTATTCGCGGCGACCTAGAAGTCAATGAAACCAAATTGAGAAACACCTTGAAGTGCTCTGATCTTCGCCTGGCTACCGAAGGCGAAGTAAATGGAGCCGGACTGGTGGCTGGTTTTGCCTCACCTATAGGTATTAAAGGGATTAAAATCGTAGCTGATGATTCCATAACTTTGGGCTCCAACTTCATTGTTGGCGCTAATAAGCCAGGTTATCACTTCAAAAACGCCAATTACCCCAGAGACTTTCAGATTGACATCATGGCTGATATTGCTCTCGCCCGCTCTGGAAATAGCTGCTTTAAATGTGGGGGCGTATTATCCTCGGTTCGAGGTATTGAAGTGGGGCATGTATTCAAGCTGGGCACCTTTATCAGCGAAAAGTTTGGAGCATATTTCTTGGATAGCAAGGGCAAATCCCGCCCTATTGTTATGGGTTGCTATGGCATCGGGCTCGGGCGTTTGCTGGCAGCCATAGTGGAACAAAGCCACGACAACAAAGGTATTATCTGGCCTCTCTCCGTAGCGCCTTATCACGTTTATCTTTGTCCCCTACAGTTGGACAAGCCCACAATCGCCGCTACAGCGGAGAAGATTTACCAGGAACTACAACAAGAAGGCATTGAAGTGCTTCTTGATGACCGTGACGATTCTCCCGGTGTTAAATTCAATGATGCTGACCTCCTGGGCATACCCTTACGCCTCACCTTATCTCCACGCACCCTGCAGAGCCAGAGCGTAGAGGTCAAGTGGCGCACAGAGAGGGAAACCCAGCTTCTGCCCGCGGAAAACCTGGCACCCCAAGTAAAGAGGCTTCTAAAACAAGCGGCAAGCTCTCAATCTTAATTAACTTTTGCTAGCGAACTACTCAGTGCCGCAAAGTGGCGCCCAACTGCTGATTTAGCTTGGCAAGCATCTGCTCGTGAGTCTGGTTGACTTCTTCATCGGTCAAAGTATGGCTGGGCGATTGGTAGATAATCCTGATGGCAAAGGACTTCTTGCCCTTTGGTATTTGCTCGCCTCGGTAGACGTCAAACAAATTCACCTTCGTTACTAACGGAAAACTCTGGATTATCTCTTCTACTTCTCTATATCTTATTTGCTCATCCACTACTAGGGCGATATCTCTGGAGACGCTGGGAAACCGTGGGATGGGTTGGTATTTCCTTGTCACGCTAATCTTGGTCAGCAACTTGTCCAGGTCAATTTCTATGAGGCAAGCAGTGTTGAAAAGTTCGAAGGCTTGCGCCACCTTAGGATGTAGCTCACCAAGAACGCCTATTCTGCTATCACCAACAATTACATCAGCCCCTTTCGCTGGAAATAGACCTTCATCATCACTATTCTCAAAACTAGCTTTCAACCCTAACTGGTTCAGGATATTTTCAACTACCCCCTTGGCGTCAAAAAAATCAAGCATGTCTTTGCCAGTCAGCCAGGATAATTCTGTCCGGGGGCCACTGAGCACAGCACACAGCATCTCTCTTTCCTGGGGCAAATCCTTGTCTTGAGGCAGGAATACCTTGCCAATTTCAAAGAGCCTTATGCCGGCTGCCTCAAATTTTTGGTTATGCGCCAAGGTCGCTAGAAGACCGGCTCGCAAACTCGTGCGCAAATATTCCTGCTCTTTCGTCATCGGATTAGCCACTTTCAGAGGACTCAGCTTTAACTCCAGCTTCGGAGATAGTTTCTGCAACTTTTCCAAGCTGACCAAAGAATAGGTCAACACCTCCTGAAAGCCAAACCCAATAAGTATGTTGCGTAGTTTCCTTCTGAGGTCGTCTTGCCGGGCTTCCGCTGACGATCTCGATTTTTGCGCAGGCAGAGAGGAACTGAGGCGAGTCACGGGCACCTTATCATAGCCGATGATGCGAACGACTTCTTCCACGAGGTCAGCTGAGCATTTGACGTCACTGCGCCAATAAGGCACTGACACAAAGGTTTGCGAGCCTGAGCTATCCTCTTGACATTCAAATCCCAGAGACCTTAACACTTTCAGGATGTCATCTGTGTCTACCTTTAATCCTGAAAGGCGTGCTACCTCCTGGGGTGTAATTGATATGCGTTTCGGCTCTGGTCTTCTCGGGTAAACGTCAATTATGCCCTTAGCTACTCTGCCACCGGCTAGTTCCAATAGCAGTTGGGTGGCCCGTTTTAATGGCAACAGTGGTAGCTCAGTATTAAGCCCTTTATCAAAGCGATCCGAAGCTTCGCTCCGAAGTTGCAGATGGCTACAGCCTCGACGGATGGTAGCCTGGTTGAAATTCGCTGACTCCAGAAGAATAGCCTTAGTTTTATCAGTAACTTCGGAGTCTAAGCCACCCATAATTCCGGCAACAGCGACAGCTTGTTCCTTATCGGCAATAACCAATATATCTGGATTGAGAGTACGCTTTGAGCCATCAAGGGTAGTTATGGTTTCACTGCTTGCCGCTCTACGCACGATTACTTGTCTGCCCTTCAGCTTGTGATAATCAAAAGCGTGAAGAGGTTGACCATATTCCAGCATCACATAGTTGGTGACATCAACGACATTGTTGATGGGACGCATGCCATAGCTATTCAGACGCTGCTGCACCCAGCTTGGTGAGGGAGCTATCTTGATTCCTGTAATCAGACTAGCACAATACCGGGGACAAAGGTCTGGCTCGACTATATCAACAGAGATGAAGGAATCTATCGGCTCTTCTGTTTCCTCATAGTGAATTTGGGGCAAATGGAGTGGTTCACCAGTCAGCGCAGCGATCTCCCGAGCGATACCAATTACGGATAAGCAATCAGGGCGGTTAGGCGTTACATCCAACTCCAGAATTACGTCACCCAGATAGACGTCCAGAGGGATACCAACAGGGGCTTCCTGGGGCAGCACCATTATGCCCTCGTGACTGTCAGAGATTCCGAGCTCTTTCTCAGAGCAGACCATGCCTTCGGAAGCGACGCCGCGAATTCTAGCTGGCTTTAGCACTATGGTCTCTCCAGTGTGACCATCTATAAGCCTAGCTCCCACGCGAGCAAAAGGCACCTTCTGCTTCGGGCTAATATTAGGAGCACCGCAAACTACTGTGACTCGCTCAGTGCCTAAATTGACGGTAGCTAATTTGAGGCGGTCAGCATTAGGATGAGGACTCACATCTATTACCTCCCCTACTACCACATTATCCCATGTCCTGCCTACGCTCTGTATGCCTTTGACCTCTAGCCCAGCCATGGTGAGCTTTTCAGCCAGGTCCCTAGGCTTGAGCTTTATGCCAACATAGTCCCTGAGCCACTTGAGGGAAACTTTCATACTGTCACCTTAAACCTAGAATTGCCTTAAGAACCTAAGGTCATTACTATAAAACAGGCGAATGTCATCAATGCCATAGCGCAGCATAGGTATACGCTCAACTCCCATGCCGAAGGCAAAGCCACTGTAAGTCCCAGGGTCAATATCCACCCGCGCTAGGACATCGGGGTGTACCATGCCTGCACCTAGTATTTCAATCCAACCGCTGTAGCCACACACACGGCAACCTGTTCCAGCGCAAGCTGAACATTCAATAGCTATCTCCACTCCGGGTTCCACGAAAGGAAAATAGTCACAGCGGAAGCGCACCTTTCTGTCCTCCCCAAAAATGCAGCGACAGAATTCGAACAAAGTGCCTTTCAAATCAGCCATGGTGATATTCTTATCTACAGCCAAACCTTCAACCTGATAAAACATGGATTCGTGAGTGGCGTCAGTGGCCTCGTAGCGATAAACCCGCCCTGGTACTACAGCTCTTATTGGTGGTCGTTCCTTCTCCATCAATCTGATTTGCATGGGAGAGGTGTGGGTGCGCAAAAGTCTAGCTTTTCCTCCCATGTCTGCATCAATCCACAAAGTAGCAAACATGTCTCGTGCCGGATGATGTTGAGGGATATTCAAGGCTTCGAAATTGTAGTAATCCCACTCCACATCAGGCCCTTCAACTACTTGAAAGCCCATATTCTTGAAGACCTCGCAAATTTCGTTGAGTGCTTGAGTGGTGGGATGAAGTCGTCCTACAGTGAGAGGCTGACCGGGCAACGTAATGTCTAACCTTTGTGATTCCTGAGTTGACTTCAAAAGGGCTTCTTGGAGCGACTTTTCTTTCTCTTCTAGGCTGTATTCCAGAGCTCTCTTGATTTCGTTAGCTTGAGCGCCTATTGTCCGTCGCTCCTCCAGAGGCAAGGTAGCTAAAGAGCGTAGAATCCTAGTTAAACTGCTTTTCTTGCCAAGGTAGCGAACGCGCCAAAACTCCAGCTCCCGGGAATCGTGAATCCTCCTTAGTTCCTCGAGAGCTTGTGTACGGAGCTGTTTGAGGTCTTCCAGCATTGACGGCTACGCAATGTTATCCTTATTCAAGACTCGTGGAAATCCGCAGGCACATCGTCATTGCGAGCGAGCCGAATCAGCCTCAGTTACTGAAGAGACTAGCGTAGCAAAACTTTCAGGGTCTTTAACTGCCAGCTCAGCTAACATCTTGCGATTGATTTCCACATTTGATCTTTTCAGCTTTGCTATAAACTGGCTATAAGTAAGACCTTTGGCCCGTGCGGCAGCATTAATGCGAGCAATCCATAGCCTTCTGAAGTCGCCCTTGCGTTCACGACGATGACGGTAGGAGTAATCCAAGGCATGGAGCATGGACTGACGAGCAATGATATAAAGCTTGTGTCTCGCTGCTCGGTGCCCTTTGGTCAGCTCCAGCACCTTCTTATGCCGTCTATGGGTAATTTTTCCGCTCCTAGCGCGTGGCAAGTTTCTCCTCCTTTAATCCTTGGGCATTATCTCTTTTTGCTTAGTAGCAAAATAAACTATTAGCAATGCGATGCCAATAAATAGGAATATAAAACCCGGCACTCCTATCGCTTTGCCTATCTGAAAAATAAAAGTACTAACAACAAGGGCTGCCCCTATCCCAGCGAATATAGAGCCGGCGACCAAAAATCCTCGACCAGAGGGGCTTGCTGGCTCCGGTTTTTCGGGCTGATATAGCCCCTTCTCAATTAAAGCCCGGTCTCTCTTATACCCAGTCCAAATCGCTAGCAATGCTATTCCGCAGCCAAAAATTATGCCAAAAATAGGAACCAAAATACCTGTATTCATTTTCCTCCTCTTATTTATAGGGTAAGAGCCTTCTTACTCTTTTCCTGTCTGCTGAAGAGGTCATGACCATTTCATCATAGAGACGCTTAGTTCTAGGAGCCTTTTTTCGTCTCAAATGACTCTTGCCACATTTAGTGCGTAAAAGTTTGCCACTACCCGTTATATGAAAACGACTCTTTGCCCCTTTATGTGTTTTTAGTTTTGGCATCTGTTCCTGTCTCCTTTGGTTTCCTCTGAGAAACCGGTGATAAAACCAAAGCTATATTGTTGCTATCATTAACAGAACTGCTTACTACCGCTATGTCTTGGGTAGCCTCAGTTACTTTACGCAATACTTTCCAACCCAAATCAGGATACATAATTTCTCGCCCCTTAAATTTTAGCACTAACCGTACTTTGTTGCCCTCTTCCAGCAATTTCTTTGTGGTCTTAATTTTTGCTTGTAGGTCATGCTCTTCTATCTTTGGTCTCAAGCGGACCTCCTTGAGCAAACCAACTCTTTGACTCCTCTTTGCTTTACGTTCCTTTTTGGTTTGCTCGTACTTATATTTGCCATAATCAAGGAGCCGGCATACAGGCGGATTTACTGTTGCTGCCACCTGCACCAAATCAAGCCCACGGTCACGAGCAATTTGGAGTGCTTTCTGCAGAGGCACAACGCCTAGTTGTTCTCCCTGTTCCCCTATGAGGCGAACCTCCTTGGCTCTGATTTTATTGTTGATTAATAACTCCTTGACTATGCTCTATCCACCCCCGGAACAGCATTCAAGACTTAGCCTCTATGGCTGTCTTTATTCTATTCTTAATCTGAGCTAAGGTTTCCAAGCCCAGGTCCTCGCCGCTTCTTAAGCGAAGTGACGCCCCCGTCGAAGCTATTTCTTTGTCACCAACTACAAGCATATAGGGGATTTTCTCCAGCTGGGCTTCTCTTATTTTCAAATTCATCCTCTCTGAACGGTCATCAACTCGAACTCGGATGCCTTCATTTTTAAAATCGTTCCCTATTTTGTGAGCATAGTCAACATGGCGATCTGCTATGGGAATTACTACTGCTTGAATCGGCGATAACCATACCGGGAAGGCACCACCATAATGCTCAATGAGACAAGCCAAAAAACGCTCCATGCTACCCAAAACTGTGCGATGTATCATCACTACATTATGTTCCAAGCCGTCTTCACCAATATAGCAGACATTGAAGCGCTGTGGCAAATTGAAATCGACTTGGATAGTAGGACCCTGCCAAAAATGCCCCACAGCATCCTTGAGTTTAATATCAATTTTGGGACCGTAGAAAACCCCTTCACCAGGATCCACTTCATAATGTAAGCCGAGTTTTTCCAGAACACGTTTCAAGGATTCGGTAGCCTCTTCCCACATTGAGATTGTGCCAGCATATTTCTCAGGACGTGTTGACAACAACAACTCATATTCATCGAAGCCAAAGCTGGACATCATAAATTGCGCCAGGTTTACAACTCCCATTACTTCATCTTCAACCTGGTCAGGTCGGCAAAAAATATGAGCATCGTCTTGGGTAAATCCCCTGACCCTGGCTAGACCATATAATACACCGGTCCGCTCATACCTATATACGGTCCCTAGCTCGGCATATCTTAAAGGCAAGTTGCGGTAACTGCGCAATTTACTTTTATAAATCAAAATATGCCCCAGGCAATTCATAGGCTTCAATAGATACTGCTGTTCCTCAATTTCCATGGGTGAGAATAGATAATCCCGATAAAACTCCCAATGCCCACTGGTTTTCCATAAATCTAGCTTGGCAATGTGGGGAGTGTAAACGATGTTATAGCCTCGTTTGATATGCTCAGCCTTCCAGAAGTCTTCAATGATTTGGCGAATTGATGCCCCTTTTGGGTGCCAGCAAATTAAGCCAGGACCAATTTCTTCATGGGTGCTAAAGAGGTCAAGTTCTTTGCCCAGCTTCCTGTGGTCGCGTTTAGCAGCTTCAGCTTGTCGGGACAAATAATCGTCAAGCTCCTCTTGGCTTTCGAAAGCCACACCGTAAATTCTTTGCAGCATGGGTCGCTTTTCATCACCACGCCAATATGCTCCAGCTATATGGGTAAGCTTGAATGCTTTTACTTCACCCGTGGAGGCTAGATGGGGACCACGACATAAATCGGTGAAAGAGCCTTGTTTATAGATAGTTACATCTGTATCAGCGATTTCGTTGATAAGCTCCAGTTTGTAGGGCTGAGCAGCAAACAGCTTACGCGCTTCATCTTTGCTTACTATTTCGGCAACGAACGGCGTGTCCTGACTTATAATCTCCTTCATTTTGTTCTCAATTATAGGCAAGTCTTCCGGTGTTAATGGACGTGGCAACTCAAAGTCGTAATAAAAGCCATTCTCAATGGTTGGGCCAATGCCAAATTTAGCCTCAGGGAAAAGACGCTGTACCGCCTCCGCCATAATGTGGGCTGCGGAGTGACGCATCCGCTCCAGCCGCTCATCCTCTTTTCTGGATTTCATCATGAACTCTACATCACAAATCTAAAAATGGGCGGTACTGGACTTGAACCAGTGACCTCTGCGATGTCAACGCAGCGCTCTAACCACTGAGCTAACCGCCCAAATGACCATTGTATCAAACATACTTGAGCACGACAAACACCTGCTCAAGCATTTAATAACTAATAATATGACAAAAATGCGAGGTCGCTTATCATTGGATGGCTTGGAAACTAAACATCGATACCAAGAACACGATACGGGCTATGGTTATTCCTTACCCCGGACCCTTACACCGCTGGTGATATTGATTTGTATAGTTTGACCACAATTGGGGCATCGTACTTCCATCACGAGAGGCCTTCCCATTACCTTTTCTATTATTGAGGTCACTATAGAATCTATATTGTCAAGCCTCTCATCCAGCATATCAAGACGCTTGATTAACTGCTCAACATTCTGGCCTTGGCTGACTTCTTTACCTGGCCTAATTTTGTCTCGTGAAATCAACTTATAAACTCTTTTCTACAACACCCAACGATTCCAGCTCGGCTCTATCTTCTTTCAGCAATTTGTCTATTTGTTCAGACACGGTCCGTTCCAAATATTTACGGAAGGCTTCACGTGCCGCCGGTGATGACCTCACTGCCTCCTTCACTCTCTGCCATTCACTTGCAATTATTTCATTCATCTGCTCGACACTTAAGGGCTGTTTTCCTTGCCATAACTCTTCTATCCTATCCAGAACCCTGCTCGTCATAGCCCTCTTGATGCGGTCAAAAGAGAGTATCTCCTCCGGACTGTACGGTTGCCCTGCTTTCTTTTCCGTCATGGCACGCTACCTCCGATTAAATTTATCTGAGTTAGTATCATAAGCTTAGCAACGCCGCTTGTCAAGGTAGCGTGTCAAATCATTTAAGTACCTAACCGAACCGGGGATTGTTGAATCATATAATTTCTAACCCTACGAGGTACCAATTTTCTGCAAGGGTCAGCCTGCTGAGTTTTCCTCTTTTCTGCATAAACCCGGGATAGCTGTTC
>CAZWDC010000005.1:0-8794 GCA_964633085.1 uncultured Dehalococcoidales bacterium | reverse complement strand
AACAAATATGGAGAAATAGAAACACTGGGACCGGTAGCACACAATCGCCAGCTAGTGGAAGCATTGGCTAATCTAGGAATAAAGCCGATAAATCAACTCGACCAAGCTCAAGGCAGAATCCTAGCTATCACCACTCATGGTATAAGCCCAGAGATATTATCCGAGATCAAAGCTCGTCGCATCCATATCATTGACACTACTTGTCCCATAGTCCGCAAAGCCCAAAACACAGCCAAGGACCTGGCTGAGGCTGGTTTTGACGTCATTATATTCGGCGACGCACAACACTCTGAGGTCAAGGGACTACTAGGCTGGGCAGGAAACAAAGGTATAGCTGCCCTCAACGCGAAACAAATAGGTAAGTTGAGGAAATCACTATCACGCCTGGGCATTATCTCCCAGACAACTCAAACCCAAGCTGCCTTCATTAAATTTGTCAGGCAGCTTATGGACCTAGTTGGTCCTGAGATTGAGGAAATGCGACTTGTTAATACTTTATGTAAAATAACGCAGGGTCAACAAGAAGCTGCCATAAAACTAGCTCGCAAGAGTCAACTCATGATAGTGATAGGCGGAAGTAATAGTGCCAATGCCAGGCACCTTGTTGAAATATGTTCTCCCCTGGTGGAGACTCATTTAGTAGAAACAGCAAAGGATGTGGACAATTCGTGGCTCGTGGGTAAACACCACATCGGCGTTACTGCTGGAGCATCCACACCAGATGAAGCAGTAGAGCAATTAATAGCCAAACTGAGGTCTCTATAATTATCCAAGCTTATCAGCCAGCCTCCGACCGCCAAGAAGATGAAGGTGGAGGTGAGACACCAATTGTCCCCCCTCAAGGCCACAATTTATCACTAAGCGATAACCCTTCTTGGCTATCCCCTCTTTCTCAGCCAGATTCTTAGCTACGATTATAATGCGCCCGACAAGCTCGTGCTGTTCCTCAGTAAGTTCAGCCGCAGATGCAATATGCGTTTTAGGTATAATAAGCACATGTATAGGGGCTTGAGGCGAGATATCTCTAAAGGCCAGAAAATCTTCATCTTGATAGATTATGTCGCTAGGCACCTCACCAGCAACAATTCGACAAAAAATACATTCCTTTGCCATAATCCGACTCCTCTAACATATTATACATTCCTGCCGTAAATCCTCAATCTCCTTCCGTTCATAACTTAGTTCACGAGCTATTTAAGCAAACTTTTGCATTTTTCTCTTAAATGTGATAAAGTAGGATAAAAGAATCTAAGCTATAAGGTGGGGGGTACCCACTTTTTTATTGAATATAGGAAATTAAGATAGGAAATGGGAAGATGAAAACGGAGCTCAAGGCTGCGATTACCCAGCTTTCGGCTGAGAGGAACTTGCCTAAAGAAGTGGTCTTGGCTGCCTTGGAATCAGCGCTGGCCTCGGCGTATAAAAAAGACATGTCTGCTTTGGACCAAGATGTCGTGGTAAAAGTTGACCCGGACGCCGGCGAAATCAATTTCTATATTCAAAAGATTGTAGTTGAGTCAGTTACCAATCCCAATCGTGAAATCTCCGTCGATGAAGCTCGAAAATTGCGAGCTACAGTACAAGCTGGTGATGTCATAAGCATAGAATGCACACCCAGAAATATTGGTCGTATCGCTGCTCAAGCAGCTAAACAGGTGGTTCTACAGCGATTGCGAGAAGCAGAACGACGCATTATTTACGAAGAGTTCACCGATAAGGAAGGAAAGCTTGTTACTGGAACAATTCAATTCATCGAACCTAAACGAATTTATGTCAGACTGAATAGAACCGAGGCAATACTTCCTTTGGGTGAACAAGTTCCTAGTGAACACTATTATAGAGGGCAGCGACTTAAATTTTATCTTCTTGAGATAGCCCAGGGAGGCAAAGAACCTCAAATAATAGTTTCGCGCTCCCATCCTAACCTAATACGTCGCCTTTTTGAGTTGGAAATCCCTGAAGTCCACAATGGAATTGTGGAGTTAAAAGCAATAGCTCGCGAGGCTGGACATCGCAGCAAAGTAGCAGTGGCAACTACTCAAGAAAACGTTGACGCTGTAGGTTGCTGTCTTGGCCCTCGGGGCATAAGACTCCAAAGCATCATCAATGAATTAAATGGCGAAAAAATAGATGTAATTCAGTGGCATGCTGACCCGGCAGTGTTTATATCTAACGCCCTTAGTCCGGCTCAAGTAGCAAACATCAAAATTGATGAGGAGAAAAACGCTGCTACTGTGGTTGTCCCTGATAAGCAACTTTCTTTAGCCATAGGCAAAGAGGGACAGAATGCCAGGCTAGCAGCAAAACTCACAGGTTGGCGGATCGATATCAAGAGCGTCTCTGCCATTGAGGCGGAAAAGCCTGTCCCGATTTTATCGGGACAAGAGCCAGAAACAGCAGCGGAAGCCATTTCCTTTGAGGTTATTCCCCCCGAAGTTGTAGAAAGGGAGCCAATTGAAACAAAGCTAGCTGAGAAGATTGAAGGAGAAGAGGCGGTGGAAGCTCCAGGCATTCCGGAAGCTCCGCCTGAGAAGCCCGAAGAAAAACAGATTCGCTTTGCTGAAGATATCTTAGTGGAGACGTCAAAAGAGGAAATACCAGACAAGGTAAAAAGTGGTGTTAAAGGTAAAAGAAAGGGAAAGGTGATAAAGTATAAAAAGAAGGCGACCAATTTGTGGACGATGAGACTGAAGAGTAAGCATCTACCTCAGCGTACTTGTATAGCTTGTCGACAGACTAATGACAAGAAAGCCTTGATTCGCTTAGTGCGTGCTGAGAACGGGGGTGTTGAGGTAGATATATCTGGAAAGAAGCCAGGCCGGGGTGCTTACTTATGCTCTAGAAAAGCTTGTTGGGAATTGGTGCTAAAGAAAAACCGTTTAGAATATTCCTTACGCACAAAGCTTAGTGCTGACAATCGCCAAATTTTAATGGAATATATCCATAATTTATTGGAGGAAAGCTAAATTTGGATGACAACAGACCGACATTGAAGGAAAACCTACCCCAAGTTGAGCTCCCGCCTGCCATAACTGTAGGGCAGCTAGCTGACTTACTAAAGGTAGAGCCTGTAAAGATAATTAAACAGCTCATGCGTAAAGGCATTATGGCCAATATTAACCAGACTATCGACTTTGATACTGCACGTATAACAGCTGCAGACTTGGGCTATGGGGTTAAAGCAGCAAAAGAGCGTAAAGTTTTGCCTTTCCGAAAGGAAAAGGTCAAAGGAAAATTGTCAGTTCGCCATCCAGTGGTTACTGTTATGGGACATGTTGACCATGGCAAAACTACCCTCCTCGATGTCATCAGGAAGACCAATGTAACTGCTCGCGAGGCAGGAGCAATTACGCAACATATTGGTGCCTACCAGGCTTTAGTGGATGGACGCAAAATCACCTTTCTGGATACACCAGGACACGAAGCCTTCACTGCCATGAGAGCCCGGGGAGCACAAGTAACCGACATTGTGGTTTTGGTAGTGGCTGCTGACGATGGCATTATGCCGCAAACTGTGGAAGCTATAAACCACGCCAAGGCTGCTAAGGTACCCATAGTGGTGGCCATCAACAAGATTGATAAACCTGAGGCCAATCCTGAGCGTGTAAAACAGCAGCTTGCCGATTTGGGGTTAGTTGTTGAAGAGTGGGGTGGCGATACTATTTGTGTACCCATATCAGCCAAGCAAGGAAAAGGAATATCGGATTTATTGGAAAACTTATTCTTAGTTGCTGACATATTAGAACTGAAGGCTGATTCTGATAGTCCCGCAGCGGGCATAGTCATTGAGGCTAAGCTGGATAAAACTAAAGGGCCCTTAGCTACCTTCCTTGTCCAGAAGGGCACTCTCAGACGGGGCGATATTGTGGTCGCTGGCAGTACTTGGGGGAAAGTAAAAGCTATGTTTGATGATAAAGGAAAGCAAGTTCACAAAGCTGAACCGTCCACTCCCGTGGAAGTCCTCGGCTTAAATGAGGTGGCAAAGTCAGGAGACCATTTTATTGTGCTTCTCAATGAGCATGAAGCACGAAGCATTGTTGAAAAACAAAAATATGCTAGACCACGTACCACCCTGAGCCTAAGTGCTATTTCCAGCCAAATAAGTGATGGGCAAATAAAAGAACTCAACATAGTTTTGAAGACCGATGTCGAGGGCAGCATTGAACCCATAAAAACCTCTATAGAAAGGTTGGGCACAGAGAAGATAAAAGCTAGAGTCATCCATGCTGCCAGCGGGAGTATTACCGAGAGCGATGTGCTTTTAGCCTCAGCCTCAAAAGGCATTATTATTGGTTTTAATACCAGTACCGCACCTGGAGCCACACAGCTAGCTAATGCAGAAGCGGTGGGCATCCAACACTATGATGTCATCTACAAGCTAATAGAAGATGTGGACAGAACGTTGAAGGGAATGCTTGAGCCAACTTACGCCGACGTGCTCAGCGGGCGTGCTGAAGTAAGAGCTGTCTTCCCCCGTGGCAGGCTTGGGAAAATAGCCGGAGTTTACGTTGTAGAAGGGAAGGTATCGAGGGATGCCCAGGTTAAAATATTGCGTCAGAATAAAGTTATCTGTGAGTCTCGGGTTTCCAGCTTAAAGCGCTTTAAAGACGACGTCGCCGAAGTCTCCGCTGGGCTCGAATGTGGCTTGGGTGTAGAAGGAGTTGTCGATTTCCAAATTGGCGATATCATTGAATTTTACCGAAAAGAAAGAGTAAACTAACTATGTTTCCCGAACAGGAGATTCAAATGAGCAGACGAAGTGAACGAACAGGTAAACTGATCCAGCGAGAAATCAGCGAATTGCTCGAGCGTCAGGTTAATGACCCCAGGTTAGCTAGGTTTATCTCAGTAACCGAAGTTACACTTTCACCCGATCTTAAGCATGCCAAGATATTTGTTAGCACTCTGGGCAGCGAAGTGAATAATAAAGAGGAGATGCTGGCAGGCTTTAACAACGCTTCAGGATTCTTACGCAAGGAACTGGCATCGCACTTGAAATTGAAATATACACCGGAACTCAGCTTCCATTATGATGACTCTATTGAGCGGGGAGCGAGATTACTTAAATTGATCGGGGAGCTAAGCACTACTGAGAAGGACAAAGTCTAAATCCCGTAATATTTTTATTTTTGGCATTAATAAAGGAGGTAAGAATGAAACCAATAAATGTAGCGATCATAGGTGTTGGTAATTGTGCCTCTTCTCTAGTGCAAGGAGTTCATTACTACAAGGATGCTAAGGAAGATGAATTTATCCCGGGTTTAATGCACGTCAACCTGGGAGGCTATCATATATCCGATATCAACTTCGTGGCTGCTTTTGATATTGATAAAAACAAAGTAGGCAAAGACTTAACTGAAGCTATTTTCACCAAACCCAACAATACCATTAAATTTTGCGATGTACCTAAGACGGGCGTCCGCGTTGAGCGAGGTATGACCCACGATGGACTGGGTAAGTATCTGTCTCAAATTATCACTAAGGCACCAGGCCCAACCGCCAATATTGTAGATATACTCAAGAAGACCGAAACTGACGTGGTGATTAATTATCTGCCTGTAGGAAGCGAGGAGGCAACGAAATGGTATGTAGAACAAGTGCTAACTGCTGGTTGCGGCTTCATCAACTGCATGCCTGTTTTTATTGCCCGTGAAAGGTATTGGCAAGGCAGATTTGCCGAGCGGGGATTGCCTGTCATAGGTGATGATATTAAGTCCCAGGTAGGCGCTACAATTACTCACAGAGTATTAACTAAACTCTTCCGTGACCGCGGTGTTAAACTGGAACGAACTTACCAGCTAAACTTTGGCGGCAACACTGATTTCTACAACATGCTGGAGCGCGAGAGATTGGAGTCCAAGAAGATTTCCAAGACCAACGCCGTTACCTCCCAACTAGACTACGATATTGGTCCAGATAATATTCACATCGGTCCCAGTGATTATGTGCCCTGGCTAGCTGACCGCAAATTTTGTTACCTAAGGATGGAAGGCCGCACATTCGGCGATGTACCTTTGAATCTAGAACTGAAGCTAGAGGTATGGGATAGCCCAAATTCAGCCGGGGTAGTTATTGATGCCATAAGATGCTGTAAGCTAGCTATGGACCGTGGCTTAAGTGGAACCGTAGTAGCACCTTCGGCCTATTTTATGAAGTCTCCACCCATCCAGTATTCTGACGAAGAAGCTCGCGTGAAAACCGAGGAATTTATCGCCGGAGAACAACAAGAAGGGCCTATTTCCTTGCCTGAGCTACACTCAATCGAGGTCAAGGGATAAGCGCTATTGTGGCAAAAATCCCACCTCGAACACCGTAGGCTAAGAGACCAAAGCGAAACCTTAAGTTTGCCACGAGCTAGAGGTAGCAAGTTGCTCGAAATCTCCCTCTCCACCATGTGGGCTAAAGGTAGATTCAGTCACATGGTGGAATTTGTTGCTAAAGCTAAAGAATTGGGTTTTACCCATATAGAAGCAAATACCTCGGTTTCCCCACGAATGCTCAGTGAGCTTCTCAAAACCGCAGTTCGTATTTCCAGCATTCATGCTCCCTGTCCCGCAGTATTGTCGTCCCGAGGAATCCCCATAAGCAGCCTTTCTTTAAGTTCCCTGGACGAGGGTGAGCGAACGGAGGCTGTTAGCTTCACCAAGAAAACAATAGACCTGGCAGCAAATGTAGAAGCCAGGGCTATTGTCCTGCACATGGGTGAAGTGCCAATTGACCTGAGCTTACAAGATAGGCTTTATAAACTTTGCAACGAAGGCCGTACTCAGACCGAAGAATATAAACATGCCAAAGAGGCGCTAATTTCACAGCGTATTTTGCACGTCCCTCCTTACCTCGATGCTGCGAGAAAAAGTCTTCATGAGCTTAGCAAATATAGCCAGCAAAAGGGTATAATGCTGGGGCTGGAGACCAGATTCCATCCCAACGAGATACCCAATACGGAGGAAATGGCAG
This sequence comes from uncultured Dehalococcoidales bacterium, assembly GCA_964633085.1. Lineage (GTDB taxonomy): Bacteria > Chloroflexota > Dehalococcoidia > GIF9 > AB-539-J10 > RBG-13-51-36. The sequence continues at coordinate 1,837 of CAZWDC010000005.1, read as the reverse complement.
AGCTACTCAACGGAGTGCCACAAAGCGTGGTGGGCTACTGGCATGACGTAGGACATGCTGAAGTGCAACAACAGCTTGGATTTAGCTTGCATGAAGAATGGCTTTCACGGTTCCAAGACAGAATGGTCGGCATCCACTTGCACGACATTCATGGCATTTCTGACCACCATGCTCCGGGAAAGGGAAACATGAATTGGGAAATGATAGCCAGATATTTACCCCTGGGGATAGTGAAGGTTTGCGAAATCGGCGAGTGGAATGACGAAGAGCAAATGCGCGGAGTAGTCAAGTTTCTTCAAAAGAAAGGGATAATAAGCTAGCTGGAAGAGCTGAATGAATCTGATAGACATTCGACGGAACTTAGCCTATCGTATTACTAATCCCATAATCAAGATTTTGAGTAAAAGTGGGATAACCCCCAATGCTCTTACCCTTATCAACCTGGCTCTCAATATAGTTGCAGCCTATGTTATCGCCACCGGGCACTTTGTTCCTGGCGGGGTTTTAGTCCTGCTTTCAGGCTTGTTTGACCTGCTGGACGGAGCCCTGGCTCGCTTCACCAAGCAAACTACAAAGTTTGGCGCTATCCTGGATTCAACGGTTGACCGCATTTCCGAAGCTGCGATACTCTATGGCCTTTTGATTTGGTATTTAGCTCGCGGCGGCAACTTAGAAATCATACTTACTTTTGCCGTCTTAATTGGCTCTTTCTTGGTCAGCTATATAAGAGCCAGAGCAGAAGGTCTGGGCTGGCAATGCCAGGTTGGCTTGTTTACTAGGTCAGAACGGGTTATAGTATTGGCAATAGGTTTGCTAGTAAACCAGATTCTTATTGCTTTATGTGTTCTGGCGGTCTTTGTGTTTATCACCGTGGTCCAAAGGTTAGTTTATCTGTGGAAACAAGGGAAAATTAGAGGTGACTAGATGGCTGTTATTGCCGTTGTGGGGGGGCAATGGGGTGACGAAGGTAAAGGGAAGATAATTGACCTCCTAGCTGAAAAAGCGAAGTTAATAGTTCGTTTCTCCGGCGGAGACAACGCTGGTCATACCGTTATCAACCAGTATGGCAAATTTCGTCTACACCTCGTGCCCTCAGGCATTTTTAATCCTCAGGCAACCTGCATTATCGGCAACGGCGTGGCTATCAACCCGACAGTCCTTCTCAAGGAAATAGATGACTTGCAAAACCATGGTATAGACGTGAGGCGTCTTTTTATTAGTGACCGTGCTCATCTGATCATGCCCTACCATATCCTCCTCGACAAGCTGGAAGAAGAACGGCGCAACAAAGCAGCGATAGGCACCACGTTGAGAGGAATTGGCCCTGTCTTTGCTGACAAAGTAGCGCGTCTGGGGATTCGTGTTGGAGACTTGTTAGATAAGGAAGTATTCTTGAGCCGCTTGAAGTCAGCTCTGGAGCTCAAGAACCTGATCCTGACTAAAGTATACCAGGTCTCACCTCTATCATTGGATGAAATTTATCAACAATACTGCCGTTATGGAGAGCAACTAGCTCCTTTTATCCGAGAAACTAGCTCCATGATTCGCCAAGCGGCAGTAAAAGGAGAGTTTGTTCTATTAGAAGGTGCTCAGGGGACTTTACTTGACCCTGACTTTGGCACCTACCCCTATGTCACCTCTTCTTCACCACTAGCCGGGGCAGGTTGCATTGGAACAGGTTTGGGACCGAGGCAAATCGACCGTGTGGTAGGTGTTTTTAAGGCATATAATACCAGAGTCGGAGCCGGACCAATGCCTACAGAACTCAAAGACAAAATTGGTGACTTTATCCGCGAAAAGGCCCATGAGTATGGTGCTACTACAGGAAGGCCACGAA
>CAZWDC010000004.1:0-7816 GCA_964633085.1 uncultured Dehalococcoidales bacterium | reverse complement strand
CGCAAGCCCCTCTCAGAGCGCCCGAAGGCTTTAGTAATGAAGCTTACGCCTCATCACCACATGGGACATTAGCTCCGATTTCTCGGAGTTATTTCCCACTCCGAGGCAGGTTACTTACGTGTTACTCAGCCGTTCGCCACTGCCCCGATAAATCGAGGCCGTTCGACTTGCATGCATAAGGCGCACCGCCAACGTTCATTCTGAGCCAGGATCAAGCTCTCCACTTAAAACCTTCCTTCCACTATTCAATTGTTAAAGTACTAATGCATAAATTATTCTACAAGAATCCTCCTACCGCTGTCAACTTTTCCTTCCCCGACCCAAAACCATAATGATACCTTAATCCATGGTTTCAGGCAAGTTTGACATTTATGGAATTTTTCCTTTATTATTACTTTGTAATAAATTCCTTCTGAGGCCCCGTGGTGTAGCGGTTTAACATGCCACCCTGTCACGGTGGAGATCAGGGGTTCAAATCCCCTCGGGGTCGCTTATTATATAATAATTGCCTTAACAACCCTTCGTACCAACTATCAAAAAAGGCCTAAATTCAGAGCATCCCCACCTCCCGTCACATAGTGCAAGGCAAAAAGCGTGAGCCCTAGCCTCAGAATATTTGGAGGGTTTTTGTCCACGCTGCAATAGCCACTTGTGCTCAATAACTCAGTTAATATTCAATTGCCTCTTTAATCCGTCTTTGAGGTTGGTTCTGGGTGCTTGCTTCACAAAGTCTCCAGTGCTATTCTAGTGGGATTGTACGCTAATATTTAGCTTGTAAAGACAAAGAGGGTGATATGAATGCCCAAGCTTGAAACAACCGGATTGGGCACAAAAAGAGATTTTGCTATCTATCTCGGGATAGTTGTGGCTACTGGTATCGGCCTATACCTCCTGCTCCGCGATGCCAGACAGACACTAGCCCTCACTATCTTCTTGGCTACTGTCTTCGGCACCCTTATGTTCTGGAAATTTAGAGTGGCCATTGCCTTTCTAGGCTTAGTGCTGCTCCTGATTACCCAGACAGTGAACTTGACGACAGCCATTCAGTTTATGAATCTGCATGTCATCCTGTTCCTAGTGGGCATGATGGTGATTGTGGGACTCCTGCGACGATGCGGATTCTTCCGCTGGCTATTGTTCAAGGTGCTCAGGTTTTCCCGGTTCGAGCCTCACTGGCTAATGATAATTATTCTATTTCTGGCAGCCCTGATGGCGGCCTTGGTGGATGAAGTAACCTCAATACTTTTTATCACCGCACTGGTGCTTGAGCTCTGTGACCATTTCGGAGTCAGCCCGGTGAAATATATTATTGCCGTAGTATTAGCCACCAATATTGGCAGTTCCTGGACTGTTCTGGGCAACCCGATAGGCATTCTGATTGCGTTCGAATCTGGCCTAGCCTTTGAGGATTTCATTAGATTTGCCCTGCCAGTGGGATTGACCTCGCTATTTGCGCTCATAACTATAGCTTTGGTATGGTTTAAGAAGGACTTCCCTGAATTAAGAGAGGGATACAGGCGGGAACTAGCCCGCGGCGGGATACGTGACCAAGCGGCTGATGCCGGGGTACGCTTCCTAGCTGAATGGGCTGAGATTAAGAATAAGAGGCTTTTTGACGGCAGTGTAGCCATTTTTGTTGCAGTTATCATCTCCCTCGTTATCGGCCACAGGTTGGAGCTCTGGTTTGGGCTTGAGACCAATACATTGCTTTTCGCTGCCCCTATTCTCGGGGCGGGGGTGGTAATGCTATGGCACCGGAATGAGGCTAGAGAGTATATACAAAAGGACGTGGATTGGTGGACACTGGTATTTTTCATGTTCTTATTCGCCAAGGCTGGCTGCCTTCAGTATGTTGGACTGACTGACCGGATTGCCGAGGCCATGCTCAACATGAGTGGTGGCACGCACAATCACTTACCAGCGATAATCATGCTGTGGCTTTCCGGGTTCCTATCAGCGATAGCGGACAACGTAGTTGTGGTGGCCGGGTTAGCGCCAGTAGCCCATACCCTTTCTGCCGGGATGAGCACTTCAGCACCATGGTGGGCTCTCCTCTTCGGTGCCTGCTACGGTGGTAATATGACCATGATTGGCTCCACAGCTAACATCGTGGCATTAGGTATGCTGGAAAAGAAAACTGGGCACTTAATCAAATTCGGTTACTGGCTCAAGATTGGCTTGCTGGCTTCTCTGATACCGATGGCAATCGGCATGGCGGCAATAATGATTTTTGGCTAAATCATATTGCAGCCGTGAAATACCACTGTGATTAGCACCACAGGCAAATTGAAAGATTTGAGCTATTGTGTAAGAATGCCAATCTGTTATCTACGAGGTGCGACATTTTGAAGCGATAATAATTCATGTTAGCTTCACCAGGTATTTCTCGTAATCGGCAACCTGGTACTTCTTGCCCCGAGCAATGACCCTGAAATTTTCTCTCTCAAGTAGCCGCTTATGTTCCTCTTGTCCACCAGGGTACTTTTCATTCAAAAAACCATTCGCTTTGAGCGTCCGCCAGTACGGTATGTCTAATGACTTGCCCTCCTTGCTTGCTTCTTCTACCGCGTTGGCTGCCGTCATGATGAAAATCCCAGTGGTTAAAGAGCAGCAACCTTTTACATCATGCTGCCCGGCAATCTTTTTGCCTATTTCGACAATAGTGATGAGCCTTCCTTTGGGTACTTGCTTCATGATTGCCACTACTTCAGACGGGTTTACCAGTACTATCTCATCACCGACTTCGGCACCCATCTTGTGCACGGCATGGTAACAGGGAAAACCTTTCTCCAGCCTGAGCACCTTAGGGAAAGAGGGTTTGTCCTTCAATTTCTCCTGCCACGTTTTTCTCATTTATCCTCCCAGCGGTACTTGTGTTTCTTTTGGCGTAGCTTGTCTAGATTACATTTATAGCATAGCCCGTTATGGCAGCATATTACCCCGCCACATTCAGGACAGTGCCACTTCGCCACTTCTTTTTCCAAGAACTTCTCCATACCATACTTTTTTATGAATTCGAGGTTCTCAATCATGCCCATCTTGAAATATGTTCGGTAGCGGTTATCGAGATGCTTTAACCTTTCGCAGGGGAATCTGTTACATTCATAGCAATATCCTACCCTATTGGACATCAGCAGTGCGCATCTTTGCTTTAAGAAAGCGCACTTTTTATCTCGTGGCCTACATCCTGTGCAATAAGGCATTTTGATTCCCTTGCTTTTAACATCATGACGATAGGCAAGATACCCACTGCATATTGCGCAGTTCATCCCACAGGGAGCGATTAGTTCTTCATTCATGGCTTTCCCAACAGTAATATACAGGATTCGAACCAACAAACACCACTTCGATAAGAATCAATCTATGTCAGCGCTAGATTGAGTAACTTGCACAATCGGGTTTTGTGCAACGATGATATAGCACCTCGCCCAGTGCATCAAGAGATGCCAGGCAAATAATTCAAGGGAGTCTGCCCACACAGCGAGTTGACTCCAACCCGATAAAAGGTTATTATTAATATGCGATGTTTTGCATTTATTACAACAACGAAATAAAGAGGGAAAATGAGCTATACATTAGTGATAAGTGGCCTTGCTCTTGTCTTGGGCATTCTTGTTGGGTACTTTATCAGGCAGCTAGTAGCCAACCGGGAGATTCAAAGAACAAGAAAAGAGGCACAGAATTTATTAGATGAAGCAACAACTAAGTATGATGAGCTACTCCGAGCCGCTAGGGAAGAAGCTATCAAGGTTGCGAATGCTGCCGAGGCGGAAAGCAAGGAACGCCGCCTTGAAATACAACGAATAGAAAAACGTGTTCACCAGAAAGAAGAGGCGCTAGAGCGGAAGTTAGAGTCTGTAGAGCGACGTGAGCGTGATTTAGATAGCAAGAAAAAAGAAGTTGAGCGGATAACCGCTGAACTTCAGGCAATAAGAGAAAAGCAGCTAGCCAAGCTAGAATCCATCTCCGGTATATCCAGTGAAGAAGCCAAAACCCTCTTGTTCCAAATGCTAAAACAAGAGGTTGAAGAAGAGGTCTCGCGACAGGTCAGGACATGGGAGACGCAAATAAAGGAAGAGGCTGAGGAAAGGGTTCGGAATATTCTGGCCACAGCTATTCAAAGGTGCGCCACTGACGTTGTTTCAGAAACTACAATATCCGCTGTTCCCCTGCCTAATGACGAAATGAAGGGGCGGCTCATTGGGCGGGAGGGACGCAATATTCGAGCCTTGGAGCAAGCCACTGGCGTCGATCTCATCATTGACGATACTCCGGAGACGGTTACCATTTCCAGCTTCGATCCCATAAGGCGTGAGGTAGCCCGCCTTGCTCTAACCAAACTTATTCTCGATGGGCGCATTCATCCGGCTCGGATTAAGGAAATAGTGGACAAAACTAAAACAGAGGTTGAAGCTACTATCCGCAGTGAAGGTGAACGAGCTGCTTATGAAGCTGGAGTGCCAGGCTTACATCCTGAGCTGATTAAGCTACTTGGCCAGCTTAAACTTCGTACTAGCTATGGACAGAATGTTTTGCTTCACAGCCTCGAAGTTTCTCATCTGGCAGGGATGCTGGCTAGTGAGATTGGGGCTAACGTCAGTGTCGCCAGAAAAGCCGGCCTGCTTCATGATATTGGAAAGGCAGTAGACCATCAAACCGAGGGCCCACATGCTCTCATAGGTGCTGACCTGGTTAAGCAGTGGGATAAAAATCCCGAGGTGGCTCAAGCCATTGCCGAACACCATGGAGAGGCGACAACTAGTAGTGTCACGGGCTTTATTGTTGCCGCTGCCGATGCCATAAGCGGTTCGCGACCTGGTGCCAGACGTGAGTCTTTGGAACAATACCTGAAGCGTGTTAAGGACTTAGAGGACATAGCAGCCAACTTCCCTGGTGTAGAAAAGGCTTTTGCTATCCAGGCCGGACGTGAAGTGCGTGTCATGGTAAAGCCAGATAAAGTTGATGATTTAGCAGCAGTGAAATTGGCTCGGGATATTTCTAAGAAGATAGAGGAGAGCTTGACTTATCCTGGCCAGATAAGAGTGGTAGTGATAAGGGAGACTACAGCAATAGATTACGCTAAGTAGACCCGTCCTGAGCTAAGTCGAAGGAATTGAAAATACTGGCAATAGGCGACATCATCGGCAAGCCTGGTAGGAAAGCAGTAAAGGAAATCCTACGGGACTTGCGTCACGAGTATAGTACTGACCTGATAATAGGCAACGGCGAGAATGCCGCTGGTGGGCTAGGGTTGACCCCCAGCACAGCAGAAGAGCTCTTTGATTCTGGAATTGATGTCATAACCACAGGCAATCATATCTGGGCTTACAAGGAGCTTATTCCTTATCTGGATAGCGAACCGGCTCTCCTCCGTCCGTTGAATTATCCACCGGCAAACCCTGGTCGTGGCTATTTGCTTAAAAAAAATGTCCTGATAGTTAACCTCGTAGGACGTGTCTTCATAGGCCATTCTGATTGCCCCTTTCGAGTCATGGATAGCCTGCTGGCCGAGTTCGAACATAAATCAATGCCTATCATTGTTGATTTCCATGCCGAGGCAACCTCGGAGAAAGTGGCCATGGGTAGATATCTTGATGGACGAGTCAGCGCCGTGTTGGGCACCCATACTCATGTGGGCACTATTGATGCCCAAATACTGCCCGGAGGCACTGCTTATGTCACTGACATAGGTATGGTTGGCCCCATAGATTCGGTTATCGGAGATGACCCAGATGCTGTAATCAATCGCTTCCTTACCCAGATACCCTCTCGATTATCGGTGGGAAAGGGAAAGGTCAACTTCGACGCTATTCTGGTGGAAGTGGATGAAAAGACCGGCAAGGCCACGGATATCAAGCGTATCCAAAAACTAGTGGACTAGAAAGAAGGAACATTCAGCCATTACTTTAGCTGAGAACTGATAACTAGGAGAGCCTAACCCTTTCTATTACCTTGGGCATTATTTTGCCAGCCTCGCCGTGGATGACCACTGTGGCATAGTGGTCCAGAGGAGTCGGAGTTAAATTCACAATAGCTAACTTAGCCCCAGCCTCTCTGGCGTATGTTGGCATATAGGCAGCAGGATAAACGACGAGAGTGGAACCAATGACTATAAAAAGGTCGCAATTCTGCGAGCGGCAGGTAGCTTCCCGTAATGTTTCCTGTGGTAATGCCTCTCCAAATAACACTGCATCTGGCTTCAAGATACCCTGACAGTCAGGGCAATCGGGAACTTCCATCCCCTCCTTCATCTTTTGTAATACTTCAAGCATAGGAAAACGCTTACGGCAGCTTAAGCACACTGCCCACCGCGTATTGCCATGAAGCTCAAGTACTTTGTCGGCAGGGACTCCGGCCTTTTGGTGCAGGTTATCGATATTTTGAGTGATGACGCAATCTAATTTGCCCAACTGGTGGAGCTCGGCGATGGCATAGTGGGCAGGATTTGGTTCAGCTTCACTTAAAAGCCCACTTTCAGCGGACATCTTCCAAAGATGTTTGCGAGCCTCACGGCTGCTGAGGAATTGCTGAATTGTGAAGTCCTCGGGGTCATACTTGCTCCAGATTCCTCCCGGACCACGGAAATCAGGTATACCTGACTCCGTGCTTATCCCGGCTCCAGTGAACACAACGGTTTTCTCAGACTCTATAATAAACCGAGCTAACCGCTCTATTTCTTCCACGACGCTTACCCATTTCCTACAATACCGCCTCTACCACCCTATCAATTCCGCCTAGATCAGGAATTAGCCTGATGCTGGCGCAAGGGAAATAGCTGCGCACTAATGCTGTCACCGCTTCCCCTTGCCTCCAGCCTATTTCCAGAAGGAAAAATCCACCAGAATCGAGCTTTTCTGAGATTTGTTCTAGCATTCGGTGTATTTTGTCCAAGCCGTCTTTGCCACCGGTTAAGGCTATCCTAGGCTCAAAATTTATTATCTCTGGGCTCAAATCTGCAAATTCACAATCTTTGATATAGGGTAAATTGGCTACTACCATATCTACGGGTTGAGGCAAGGGCTCAAGCAAATCTCCCTGCAAAAGCTCCACCCGTCCGTTGACGCCATAGCGTCGGCAGTTCACCTGCGCTACCTTCAGAGCTGAAGCTGAGATATCCGTAGCATAAATCTTAGCTTGGGGTATGGCTAAGGCAAGGCTAATGGCAATGGCTCCGCAGCCTGTCCCGATGTCAGCTATCTCAATTTGCTCTTTCCGCTGGGCAAGATGATGAGCAAGCTTAATAGCTCCTTCCACGAGGACTTCTGTTTCCGGACGGGGAATGAAAGCATCACAATCAACGTAGAACTCAATGCCGAAAAACTCGCACCGTCGTAAGATATAAGCAGTAGGCTCGCGATTAAGACGACGCTGGACAAGACGCCCTAGACGTTTTGTTTCTGTTCGAGTTAAGTCCCTCTCTGGCTCTGTGTAAAGTTGCGTTTTGGACATTCCTAGAACAGAGCCAAGCAAAAGCTCAGCCTCAATGGAGGCATCGGCAATTCCTGCCTTGAGTAGTGCTTGAGTAGCTGATTGTAAAGCTTGGCTCAAAATCATGTAAAGGCTGCTTCCAATTGTTCAACTTGCTCTTTGCTGGACAGGGCTTCAATGATTTCGTCCAGTTCTCCGTCTAGGACCTGTTGAAGGTTGTGAAAACTTAAGTTAACTCGGTGGTCGGTGACCCGATTCTGAGGGAAATTATAGGTGCGAATCTTTTCCGCCCGCTGGGCGCTGCCTACTTGCATCCTTCGCTCTTTATCTATGCTTTCAGATTGTTTCTGTTGTTCCAAGTCAAGCAGCCTGGCTCGAAGCACCGCCA
>CAZWDC010000003.1:0-8619 GCA_964633085.1 uncultured Dehalococcoidales bacterium | reverse complement strand
GCTATCGGGCATCTAACGACAAACAACGGGCTGCAAGCGACCTATATTACCGCGGAACAGTTCGCCAACGAATTCGTATTAGCTGTGAGAGAAAACCAAGTTGACAAGTTCCGCAGCAAATTCAGAAATATCCATGTCCTGCTATTCGACGATGTTCACTTCCTGATTGACAAGAAACAAACCTTGCAATGTTTCTTCCACACCTTCAACGAGTTGTACAACAACAACCGTCAAATCGTCATCACCGCTGACTGTGCTCCCAAAGACATGCAGCCACTTAGCAGCAAGCTAAAATCACGCCTAGAAGGGGGTCTCGTTGTTGACATACAACCACCTGACTTTGAAACACGCCTGAATATCTTGCGGGCTAAAGCAGAAACAATGATGACTTCAGAACTGGAAGGAGTGCTGCACATTATCGCCGAGAAAGTATGCGAGAATGTCCGCCAACTTGAAGGTGCTTTGGTATATCTAACCGCCCAGGCTAAATTAAGCGGAACCAAGGTCACTCCCGAAACAATCAACAAGTTATTAACAGGCACGTCCTCTAGACAGGACATAAAGTTGCTCTTACAGACGGTTGCGGACCATTTCAGGATTTCAACAGAAGAGCTTATTAACAAGAAAAGAGATAGAAAAACTACATTAGCACGACACATAGCCATCTATCTTATGCGCGAGGGATACAACTGCTCTCTAAGTGAAATCGGCAAAGAATTGGGTGGTAGAAACCATGCCACAATTCTTCATGGCTACGAAAAAATAGCTAGTGAATTGAGCACCAATCCTAACCTTTCTAACCAAATTGAGGAAATCAAAGAGAAAATTAATTCCCTGAAAGGTTACAGGACGGTGTACCAAACTGTGTAGAGATATACCTGACCGCGCAAAAACACTAACATTTTGTGGATAATTTGTGGGTTAGCCCGCTCACACGACACGCTAAGCTCCAACCTTCCAAGCTATATTTTACTGTTCCCGCAACAAAGTTGTTGCTTATAATGATTATTAGGTAACATATCAAACTAATTAGTAGGTCACTATTTTATGATACATAGGAAGGAAATTATTGTTAAGGGAGGTTGTGGTGGGGATGGCTGTGTTAGTTTCCGTAGGGAAAAGCATGTTCGTTTTGGTGGTCCGGATGGTGGAGATGGTGGGGATGGTGGGAGCGTGGTCATTATAGCTAGCCCCGATGCGTTCGATTTAACCTTCTTGGGGAGCAAGAAGGAATTTGTAGCTGGAAACGGCCAGCGAGGAAGGAGTGGTCGGAAGCATGGCAAGAGAGGCGAGGGCTTAGCTATTTCAGTGCCCGTAGGCACAATGGTTTTTGCTAAAGCTAATTCAGGGCAGGAGATACTTCTGGCTGACTTGAGGGCTACCGGGCAAAAGATTTTGGTGGCTAAAGGGGGTCGAGGAGGACTGGGTAATGCCCGTTTTGCCACAGCGGTAAATCAAGCTCCTGAGATAGCTAGCAAGGGTGAACCGGGAGAGCAACGGCATATTATTCTGGATGTAAAACTCATTACCGATATCTGTATTGTCGGTCCGCCGAACTCGGGGAAATCCACTTTATTAGCGGCGATATCGAGAGCCAAGCCCGAAATTGCCGATTATCCGTTTACCACCCGGCAACCAGTTTTAGGAGTCATGCCAGGCGACAAGAGAGACTTTATTGTTGCTGAGCTGCCCGGCCTTGTCGAAGGTGCTCATCTGGGCAAAGGGTTAGGAAACGAGTTCTTACGCCATGCGGAAAGGACCAAGCTACTGGTTTATCTATTGGATGGCAGTTCGCCGACCGTCATGGATGACCTCAGAATATTGGATAGTGAGATAGCCTTATACAAAGGCTTATCCCAGAAGCCCAAAATCGTGGTGGTGAACAAGATAGATTTGCCTGAGGCTCAAGCTCGTTTGCCTGAAGTGAAGAAAGGCTTATCCAACCTTGGAATGCCTGTGTTTTTCATCTCTGCGCTTAAGGGCCAGGCTGTGTTAGAATTGACCAGGAAAGCCATGGCAATGGTGGAACAGGCAAGCGAGGACGAGGAAATAATTTCGCAGGCGCAGATAGCGATATTCCGTCCCAAGCCGAGAAAATGAAGAAGTGAATATAGGCATTCTTGGTGGTACATTTGACCCTATCCATATAGGTCACCTTGTTGTCGCTGAGGAAGCCAGAATAAAGTTGGGATTTAAGGAAGTTCTTTTCGTGCCTGCCGGAGAGCCGTGGCTTAAGGTGGACCGCAATATTACCCCAGCAGTGCACAGGGTAGAGATGGTCCGCCGTGCCATAGCTGATAATCCCCACTTCAAGCTTTGTACTTTGGAAGTGGAGCGCCCCGGTCCCTCTTACACCGTGGATACCTTGATAAGGCTGCAAGAGCAGCTAGGGGGCAAAGCGAGTCTGTTCTTCATCCTTGGGCGGGATGCTTTAGCCGAGCTGCCCTTGTGGAAGGAACCGCAAAAATTAGTTCAATTGTGTCGGCTAGTGGTTGCTCCGAGACTAGGCGCAAGAGATTTCAAGCACTTAGAAACAGCAATACCCGGGCTGCGGGACAAGGTTATTCAGCTTGATATGCCGGTAATCGGGATTAGCTCCTCAGAAATTCGTCAGCGTTTAGCTCAAGGGTTGCCCATTCGTTACCTGGTGCCCCCCGAGGTAGAAAAGTATATTACAGAGCAGGGTCTATATCTAGGGAGGTCAGATGGCTAGATATCGAGGTTTCTCACACTTTGGGCATGGGCTTGGATGAATCTTTTACGGGGCAGAACTTCATCGCCCATGAGCATACGGAAAGCCTGGTCTGCGGCTATGGCATCCTCTACTTGTACTTGGAGCAGAGTCCTGGTGGCGGGATTCATGGTTGTCTCCCAGAGTTGCTGAGGATTCATCTCCCCTAGCCCTTTGTATCGCTGGATTTCTATTTTGTCTTCTCTTAGTCCTTTAAGTTTTGCTTCCTTTTCCTGTTCAGAGTAAAGCCAGAACTCCTGTTTACCGTGCTTAATTCGGTAGAGGGGTGGTTGGGCAATGTAGAGATAGCCTTGATTAATTAACTCAGTCATATGGCGGTAAAAGAAGGTAAGGAGCAGAGTGCGAATATGTGAGCCATCAACATCGGCATCGGTCATGATGATTATTTTATGGTAGCGAAGTCTAGAGCAATCAAATTGTTCGTCAGCACTTGCTCTTAGCGCTGTGACGATGGCTCTTAGCTCTTCATGTTCTAGAATCTTATCTTTGGCAGCCTTTTCTACATTTAGTATTTTGCCTCTCAGGGGGAGAATGGCTTGAAAGCGGCGGTCTCGCCCTTGTTTAGCTGAGCCGCCGGCTGAGTCACCTTCAACCAAATAAAGCTCGCATTTTGCGGGCTCCTTCTCGGAGCAATCGGCTAGTTTCCCGGGCAGAGTTGATATTTCGAATCCAGTCTTCTTTAAAACGAGGTCACGAGCTTTACGTGCTGCCTCTCTGGCTTTGGCGGCGGTCAGACATTTCTCTATAATTGCCTTGGCCTCGTTGGGGTGTTGCTCTAGGTAGAGGGACAAGCTATTGGCGACAGCAGATTCAACCTGGCTTTTTACCTCGGGATTTCCCAACCTAGCCTTGGTTTGCCCCTCAAACTGGGGTTGGGGCAGCTTGACACTGATGATGGCCACTGCCCCTTCACGCACATCTTCCCCGGTTAAGTTGGGGTCAGTATCCTTTAGGAGTTTATTATTCCGGGCATAATCGTTGAAAACGCGGGTTAAGGCTGCGCGAAAGCCGGTAAGGTGGCTGCCTCCGTCTCTGGTATTAACACAGTTGGCGAAGCAGAGGGTGGACTCTGTGAAGCTATCGTTGTATTGCAGAGCCGCTTCAATTATAGTGCTATCTATCATAGTGGAGATATAAATAGGGTAGGGGTGAATAACAACTCTATTTTTATTCAGGCGGCGAATAAAACTAGCTATGCCCCCATCGAAGTAGAACGCTTTCTCTTGATTGTTTCTCTCGTCTTTAAGAGTTATCTCCACCCCTTTATTCAGGTAAGCCAGTTCCTTTAGTCGCTGACAGGCCAGGTCGAAATCGTAGTCAATGTTCTCGAAGATTTCCTTATCAGCCAGGAAAGAAATCGAAGTGCCTGTGCTCTGGGCATCACCAACAATTTCTATGTCGCCTTTGGGAACCCCTTGATGGTATTCCTGGCGGTAGATTTTTCCCTGGCGTTTAACCTCAGCTTTAAGCCAGGAAGATAAGGCATTTACTACAGAAGCACCAACGCCGTGGAGCCCACTGGATACACCATAGACATGATTGCTGAACTTGGCTCCGGCGTGCAGGCGAGTCAAGACTGCTTCCAAAGCCGTGATATCTTGTCCCGGGATAGTGTCTATAGGGATACCTCGTCCATTATCAATTACAGTGACGCTATTATCCTCATGGATTGTGACTTCAATTTGGTCACAGAAGCCAGCCATAGCTTCGTCTATGCTGTTATATACTATCTCGTAGAGAAGTTGGTGTAACCCGTGTTTATCGGTGCCGCCAATATACATACCTGGTCGTAAGCGTACGGCCTTGATTTCATCTAAAATCTGGATGTCTTTGGCGGTATATTCTTGATTTACGGAGTTATGCATGGTGTTCTGAGGCATTGTGCAAAATTGCCAGTGGTGGCAGATAACTGTCTAGGTTTCCACTTGTAGTCGATCATAATGACAATACATTTATATTATACCATATCTGAAATTGTAGGTGTTAGTTTTGCGCCCGATTTCATCGGGGTTTGAGTATTTTGGCGATTTCAGATAACGGGATGGTTTTCTGTTCTCCGCTTCTCATGTCTCGCAACATGGCACTTCGTTTACTAAGCTCTTGTTCGCCGAGAATAAGAGCGTAGGCAATGCCTAAAGAATTAGCTTGTCTCATCTGCCCTTTCAGGCTTTTATCACCCGTAGCCAGGATAACAGCTATGCCCGCCTTCCGTAGCTCCGAGGCAATCTTCACCGCTTCAATCTTGGCTTCTTCTCCTGTGTAGGCGATAAAAGCATCAGGCTTGGGCAATGACGGAATATCTATTTTCTGTTTCTTGAGATTCAATATTATTCTTTCCAGCCCGGCGGCAAAACCCACTGCTGGAGTTGGTTTTCCGCCTAATGACTCAATGAGGTCATCATAGCGACCACCGCCACCGAGCGTGCTTTGTCCTCCTTTTTCTCGAGGCTCAATCTCGAACACTGTCCTAGTGTAATAATCCAGGCCACGGACCAATCTAGGATTCAAATGAAAGGGGATGTTCATTGCCCCTAAATATTTTTGAACGCTTTGGAAGTGGAGTTGGCATTCAGGGCATAGATAATCGGTAATTTTGGGTGCAGTTTTAGCTATCTCCTGGCAAGAGGTTTTCTTGCAATCAAGCAGGCGAAGCGGGTTCCTGATCAGCCTGGCTTTGCAGTCAGGGCAAAGATGGTCTATGTAACTAGCATAATGCTGCTTTAGTACTTCTAAATACGCGGGTCGGCACAGCTTACAGCCAATGCTGTTGAGGTGAATAGAAAGTCGGGAAAGCCCTAGCGAATCAAAGAATTGTCGGGCCATCTCGATTACTTCAGCATCGAGGGCCGGGTCAGCCTCTCCCAGTGCCTCAAAGCCAAATTGGTGATGCTGGCGATATCTGCCCGCTTGAGGGCGCTCATATCTAAAAGCCGGTCCAATATAATACAGCTTTACCGGTTGAGGCAGATTAAATAAACCATGCTCTATATAAGCTCGGCAAACTGGCGCCGTGCCCTCGGCCCTTAAAGCCAATTCTTGCCCACTTTTATCCGCGAAGATATACATTTCCTTGTCAATGATATCGGTCCCCCCGGCTATAGTTTTAATGAAAAGTTGGGCATCTTCGAATATCGGCGTGCTCAATGACTGGTAACCATAGAGCCGGCATAAGGAATTAGCCTTGTCCTCTACATATTTCCAGTAGACATGCTCTTGAGGCAGGATATCGAATGTCCCCCGAGGTGCTTTAGGCAAAGAAATCCTCCTTGTCTATCTGTTAGTTTACCATATTATCGCGATTTACAGAGAAGGTGAGACAGAAGTCGTTGCGAGGCCGACAAAGTCAGTCGAAGTACGAAGGAATGAATTCATTCACGTCGCGAATCTGGAGAAATCCTAAATTCTAATATCTAAATCCTAAACAATATCAAATGGCCAAAATCCAAAGGGCCAAACAGTTTTGGAATTTGAAAATTGGGATTTGTTTAGTATTTGGTGCTTAGGATTTAGAGCGGAGCGCTTGTGGGATTTCGGATTTGTGGGGTTGGCTATAATTTGCGTTACTTTTGCTATTGCAGTATTATGAATTAGAAGATGGACGGGAATGCGCTCATAGAAAAGGCTAGTACTTACCTACCTGAAGATAAAGTAGGTCTGGTTAAAGTCGCCTACGAATTCGCTGCCAAGGCTCACGAGGGGCAAGTACGTAAGAATGGCGAGCCTTATTTAGAGCATCCTTTAAATACGGCCATGATTTTAGCTGAGTTTCACCTCGATGCTGAAACCTTGGCTGCAGCCTTATTGCACGATGTCCCCGAAGATTGTGGTATATCGTTAGGCGAGATTGAGTCCAAGTTTGGTTCACAAGTGGTTAAACTTGTGGATGGAGTTACCAAGCTAAACAAGCTTGCCAGTCGAGCTGGAACGGGAGAAGCAAAATCGAAGGTTCAGGCCGAGAACTTACGCAAAATGCTCATGGCTTCGGCTGAAGACCTACGGGTAGTCCTTATCAAATTGGCAGACAGGTTACATAACATGCGCACACTGGGGGCTTTGCCTGCCGAGAAGCGGCATGCTATCGCTCAAGAGACCTTGGAGATATATGCTCCTTTGGCCCACCGTTTAGGTATGAGGCAGGCGAAATGGCAATTAGAGGATTTAGCTTTTCGCTATCTGAAGCCACGGGTGTACCATCGGATTGCTCGCTTAGTAGCTGGAAAGCGAGCCGAGAGGGAAGGCTTCATCACTGAAGTCAGTCAGATACTGAGCCAGGAATTAGATAAAGCCGGTATAAAAGCTAAGGTCTATGGCCGACCAAAACATATTTACAGCATATATCAAAAGATGGGCAAGTATGATGCGCAGGGTAAGAATTTTGGGGATATCCATGACCTTTTTGCCTTGCGCGTATTAGTGGATTCGGTTTCAGATTGTTATAAGGCACTAGGTGTAATTCATAATCTTTGGCGTCCTATACCTGAAGAATTCGACGATTTTATTGCTAATCCCAAGGATAACGGCTATCGGGCTTTGCATACTACGGTAATGTGTCAGAGTACAACACCGCTAGAAATACAAATTCGGACTTATGAGATGCATCGGGTCAACGAATATGGGGTGGCGGCTCACTGGCTCTATAAAGAAGGGAAAGCAGGTGAGCGATTTAAAGACGAAGTAACTTGGCTGCAGCAGATTGGTGATTGGAGGGAGGAGCTTGATAGTGAGGAATTTCTGGAGTCTATTAAAACCGATGTTCTTACGGATCGCGTATTTGTGTATACTCCGAAAGGGGAGATAAAGGAGTTGCCCAAGGGCGCTACGCCTCTAGATTTCGCCTTTCGAATTCATACAGACTTGGGCTATAGATGTATCGGAGCGAAAGTGAACGGAAGGCTTGAGCCCTTGAGTTATACTCTTAAGAGTGGCGATGTAGTGGAGATTATGGCCAGCAAGGTAGACAAAGGCCCGAGTCTGGACTGGCTTAATCCTGAGCTCGGCTACCTTAAGACGTCTCACGCGCGCAGCAAGGTTCGGCAATGGTTTGCCAAGCAAGAACGAAGTCAGTGTATTGAAGCTGGCAAGCAAATTTGGGATAGGGAGCTTAAGAAGTTAGGCCTCGGTTTGCCCGGTGTCGACGAAGTGGCGCAGCAGCTTGGCTATGACAGCGCAGATGACCTTTTTGCTGCCTTGGGCAACGGTAGCATCCATTCTTCCCAAATAGCGCTTAAATTAAGCGGACAATTGGAGCCGACTGCGGAGGGAGCTGAAGTTCTGCCTCCACGGAAACTCAGCCCTGTGAGTATTAACGTGCTGGGGGTGGGGGACTTACTTACTCGTTTGGCTAATTGCTGTCATCCCTTGCCGGGGGATAAGATTATTGGGTATATTACTCAAGGCCGGGGTATCACTGTGCACCGGAGGGATTGTCCTAATATTATCCATGAAGAAGAGAAGGAAAGGCTGATCAAGGTAGAGTGGGGTGATGTGGCGCAAGTTTACCCTGTGACGATTCAGGTCGATGCCTGGGATAGAGTTGGCCTTGTTCGGGATATTAGTGCTATTATAGCCGAAGAGGGGGTGAACCTGAGCGAGGTAAGCATGGGCAATCACCGTGATGAGAGTGTCACGTTGTATTTTACCTTAGAGGTGAAAAGTGCGGCTCAGCTAAGCAAAATAATGTCCAGAATTTATTCAGTGTGGAACGTAGTAAGTGTAACCAGAAAGGGGGAAATAAGTGTCAGCTAGTAAGCAAGAGAATGCTAGTCAGCAAGGGAACACTGGTAAGCAAGGGAATGCTGCTAAGAAAGGTAACAAAGTGGCTAGGATAGCAGAGAGAAAGCGATTACGGAATCGCTTAGTGCGCCAGA
>CAZWDC010000002.1:0-8878 GCA_964633085.1 uncultured Dehalococcoidales bacterium | reverse complement strand
TCCTCACCGGTGTCGGTGATAACCATAAATTCGTGCGAGTCCTTGCCTCCTATGGCGCCGCTGTCAGCCTCTACCATCAATGTCGGCAAGCCAAGGCGAGCGTAGATGTTATTGTAAGCCTGACACATCTTCCGGTAGCTTTCATCCAGACCAGCTTCGTCAGCGTCAAAGCTGTAAAGGTCTTTCATGATAAACTCGCGGACCCTCAATAAGCCACCGCGGGGTCGAGGCTCATCGCGAAGCTTGGTCTGTATCTGATAGAGAAGCAATGGGAGCTCGCGGTAGCTTTGCACGTAGCGGTGGACAAGGTCGGTAATAACTTCCTCATGGGTAGGCCCCAGAGCTAGCACATGCTCTTTGCGGTCAGTCAAAGTGAACAAAGACTTGCCGAAGGATATGTCCCTGCCTGATTGCTGCCAGAACTCGAGAGGCTGCAGCACGGGCAGCATCAATTCCTGCCCGCCAGCCCTATCCATCTCCTCTCTGATTATGTTCTCTATTTTCCTCAACACTCGCCAGCCCAGAGGCAGGTAAGAGTAAATCCCCGCAGCCTCTTGGGCAATCATGCCTGCCCTGACTAACAACTGATGGCTTATGCTCTCGGCTTCCGCGGGCGCCTGCCGTAATGTCTTGCCAAAAAGTTTAGAAAACCGCATTCTAATTCACAAAGAGCCGCTGGCCTTAAACAATTAATCGAAACTAAATGGTGGATATTTGTCTGTTAGCAAGTTATAGTATCCCCCCACTCTTGTGGATCAGCGAAGATAGCCACTAACAAATTCGAATGCCCACTTAGGATATCTCGCAGTGAATAGAATCGCCCACCAAGAAATGAACACAACTACTCCCGCAGCAATACCAATAGCCCACAAGCATATGGAATGAGGTATGACCATGAAACCCCTGAAAAAGGTAGTTAGGCGGGAAAGCCTCTCTGTGTATTCAACTCCTACAGTGATTGGATAGTCCTTCATCTTTTTTCCTCCTCTCATGACTCTTGCATAAAACGACCGTGGTCTCCGCTACCATCTTACGCTTCATCGGAGAGCTCAATCAATCCTTTTTATTTCTGCCATTAAGGCTTCCAATAGATCATCCTCATTCGCTGTGCCCACTACTTTCCCCTTCTTAAATATCGCACCTTTGCCTTTGCCACAGGCAATGCCGACATCGGCATCCTTGGCCTCGCCGGGACCGTTGACTACGCAGCCCATAACCGCTACCTTAATGGGCTTGGTTATCTTTTGTAGTCGCTTGCTTACTTCTTCAGCCAGGCCAATGATGTCAACTTCAGCCCGACCGCAGGAAGGGCAGCTCACTAAAGTTGGACCGTGCTGACGAAGTCCCAAGCTTTTTAGAATTTCATAAGCCACAAAGACCTCTTCGCGGGGATGAGCGCTGAGGGAAACGCGTATGGTATCGCCAATCCCTTGATAGAGAAGTATGCCGATGCCTATAGCGCTGCGTATGGCTCCCGTGCGAGGGAGGCCAGCTTCAGTAACGCCGAGATGCAGGGGATAGGGTATTTTATCAGCAATCATTTGATAAGCCTGAATGGTAGTGGGGACGTCAAAGGCTTTGAGAGAGACCTTGATTAAGTCGAAGTCGAGGTTTTCCATAAGCCTTATCTGTTCCAATGCCATGTTGACCATACGCTCAGCCAGTGGAGCCTTGAGTTGAAAATTGGCCGGCAAGCTACCAGCATTTACCCCGATGCGGATGGGCACCCCTCTTTCTTTAGCGGCAGCTACTACCTTGGCAACCTGTTCTTTGTCTCCTATATTGCCGGGATTGAGGCGGAGCCCGTCAACACTTGCCTTTAGCGCAGCCAAAGCTAGGCGGTAGTCAAAATGTATATCAGCGATAATAGGTAAGGAAACACTCTGTTTTATAGTGGCCAGGCTTTCGGCTGCTTCTTTATCCGGGACTGCCACCCGCACGATTTCGCAGCCGCAATCCTCTAATTCCTTGATCTGGTTTATAGTAGCTTGAATATCACGGGTATCAGTCTTGGTCATAGATTGCACCACAATGGGAGCATTCCCACCAACGGTTACCTTGCCAATTCTCAATGGTCTGGATATTCGACGTATCATAGCCCAAAGCCCCTTGGCAGACGCCAGATATCAATTGAGAATGCTATAATCGCAAGTGCGATTAGGAAAGTGGTGCCGATAGTATAGGCCAATCGCACTGTTCTCGGGGAAAGACGCTTCCCATGCCGGAGCCCTTCAATGAATGCCACCAACATGCCTCCTCCATCCAAAGGAGGGATGGGGAGGAAATTGAATATGCCAAGACCCAGGCTGATTGCTCCAGCCATAAACAGCAGGTTGCTCAGTCCAGAAGATTGCACTACCTCCACTGTTAACTGTACAGCACCTATTGGCCCCACTAAGGCCGTATCGGGGGATTCTATGATTTGAGGAATAGCCTTTATTATAAGCACAGGCATATAAACGATATACCTAGCTCCCAAATAGATTGCCCTCCACATAGGAAGTTGCTCTTGTTCGAGATGAGCCCCATCTACCCATCGCAGCTCGACACCGGGCAAAGTTTCGTAGCCTTCATTAGTTAGGGAGAGTAGAGTCCCTTTCCCATCTCGAAGCAAAACTAGATTTATTTTTTCACCCTCTTCAACGGAACGCAGAGCACCGGACGTGCTCTCTTCATTGTATATAGGCTGTCCATTAATGCTCACGATAGTATCCCCAGCTTCAATACCAGCTTCATAAGCTGGCGAGCCTTCTTCCACTTGACTCACTATATTCCACCAAAGCCAGACGCCGATTTTTAACTGTTGTGACTCGGAGTCGAATTTCGGCTTCAAGGTGATTTCCTCTTCTTGTCCGTTCCTCAGTAGAAGTAAAGTTATTTCCGTCCCTTCTTCGATTGAATTTACTATATCCTCCATGTCCCCCCGTCTATGAACAGGTTGCCCCTCTACTTTCAGGATTATGTCCCCGGGCTCGATGCCTGATTCTTCCGCGGAAGAATTCACTGCTACAGCACACACCATGAGTCCATTGCCGGCAACAACCGAATAGGGTAGCGCCAGGAAAGCACTGAGGAGAACAAAGGCCAAAAAGATGTTGACCAGCGGACCGGTGGCATAGATTCCTAACCTTGTCCATGGTCCTTTGCCAGCCAAGCTTCGGGGTACTGTTGGGTCATCTTCTCCAGCAGCTTTGACGAAGGCTCCTATGGGTATGGCATTAAGTGAGTATACCGTCTCACCTCGTTTAATACTAAAAAGCCGTGGAGGAATGCCTATGCCAAACTCTTCCACCTTCACTCCAGCACGCTTAGCAGCAACGAAGTGCCCAAATTCGTGAAGATAAATTGCCACGAGTAGAGTTGCGATAGCGATAATAACGATAATCACAACGCTCATCTCTTATCTCTCTATCCTAGGATTACTTCTTCGCTCAGGCTCCTCGCAACGACCAAGAGAAAGGTGTGTAGCGCATTGCCTGGCCCAGTTGTCAGCAATCAGTATTTCCTCTAGAGACGGACGACTGATGTTCCGATGTTGCTCCAGCGTTTTTTGCACAATTTCGGCTATATCGGTAAAACTTATTTTATGGCTGAGAAAAAGCTCTACAGCCACCTCATCGGCGGCGCAAAGCACCGCCGGATAAGTCCCTCCTGACTTGCCAGCAGCTACAGCCAGTTTGAGACAGGGAAATCTATCATAATCTACGGGCTCAAAGTTCAGCGAGTTGATTTTGTTCCAATCAAGGCGAGGTAGTTCTGAGTTAGGCCATCTCTGGGGATAGGAAAGGGCATACTGAATGGGCAGTCTCATATCAGGCGAGCTAAGCTGGGCTTTCAGAGAACCATCCACAAACTCCACCATGGAATGAACGACAGACTGGGGATGAATTAACACTTCAATACTATCAAAGGGGAAAGAGAAAAGCCAATGAGCTTCGATAACCTCTAGCCCTTTATTCATAAGTGTTGCTGAATCTATGGTTACCTTCCTGCCCATCTTCCATATGGGGTGTTGAAGAGCTTGCTCTGGAGTTACCTCAGCCAATCGTGATTGTGAATAGTTATAAAAAGGCCCACCAGAGGCAGTAAGGAAAAGCCTCTGAGGTTTACTTTCTTCCCCCTGCAGGCATTGCCAGATGGCACTATGCTCGCTATCAATAGGCCGAATTTGAGCCTGATGGAGGCTAGCTTCCCGAACAACAATTTCACCGGCCATTACCAATACTTCCTTGCTGGCCAATGCAACCGTCTTGCCAGCCCGCAAAGCTACCAGAGTCGGACTTAGTCCGGCCTTACCAGCGGTGGCGACGATAACTAAGTCGACCTCGGGGTCGCTGGCTATTTCTTCTATAGATAGGAATTCCCCGCCATAGTCAATGTCAGCTTTAGCTGAGGAACAAAACATTTTGGGCTGAAATTGTTTGAGTTGTGCTTCTAGCAGCCGAGCATTTTTGTTTGCTGCTAGAGCCACTACCTTCAGTTTATCAGGGAAGGCACGGATTACATCCAAAGCCTGTCGTCCTATAGAGCCTGTTGAGCCCAGAATAGCTATTCTCTTTACATAACCCATATTACATAATAGTATACCACCGCCCCAACAAAGATGAGGCTGTCGAAGCGGTCAAGGATACCACCGTGTCCCGGTAGCAAATTACCTGATTCTTTCACCCCCACATTACGCTTGAGCAAGGATTCAACCAAGTCGCCAAGCTGAGCAAAGATGCCAACCAGAAAGCCCAGAACTATAATCTGCCAGTATCTAAAAGTAAAAGGAGAAACAAGATTAAGAACCGTCGCTATTACAATAGCTGCTAGGATAGCGCTTATTAAGCCTCCTATCGCTCCCTCCCAAGTTTTGCCTGCGCTTATCGCAGGAGCCAGTTTACGTTTACCCCACGCTCTGCCGATGAAAAAAGCAGCTGTATCGTTGGCGAAGGTGGTAAGCATAGCCAGGTAGACCCAATTGCGGCCATCGTCTAAACCGCGCAAATTCAACCAATAGCTGAGCATCCAGCCCACATAGAGAGCGCCTGCTATCGTCCACGCCCAGTTATGGAATGCCTTTTCTCTCGATGGGTAGCGTAACAGGCAAATCAATGAGATCAACATAGTGACAGTAGCAACTGTGGGCAAAACATCGGAGCGCCCATAACAAGGACTTAAGACGAGTGCCAGCGACCATAGCAAACCCAAATAAATCAGAGGCTCTTTCCTGTCGAAATTGGCCATATGATAGAACTCATAGGTGCCGGCTAATGCTGCTGCGGCTATAAGAATAGTAAACCAAGGCCAAGGGTCACCAAACCAGATGGCAATAATAACGAGAGGCACACCTACGACGCCGGTAATAATTCTGTGCTTGAGCATAGGCCTATTTTAGCAGCTTTTAAGCGTCTATGGACTTTCTAGTTTTCTAAATGAGTTTCATCAAACCAGCGTCACGTTTGATATGTCACCTTGGGCGGTAGCAAGAAATCGAGGGACGACAACCGAATACCACTAAACATCCCAAGCGGTTAGTGTGGACTTTTCTATCGGATACTGATGTGGCGAATTACACTTCCTGTATTTCCTTTTCCTTGCTCTGTCCCAATTCGCTTGCCTTCGCCACAAAAGCCTCTGTAAGCAGGTCAATCTTCTTCAGGTAGTTTTTCAGCTCATCCTGAGAGATTTCCTTATTTCTCTCCATCTCCCTCAATTTTTCAATGCCGTCTCTCCTTATGTTACGGATGGCAACCCGTCGCTCTTCCACTTTTCTAGACACGAACTTGACCAACTCCTTGCGCCGCTCCTCACTAAGAGGCGGGATGATTACTCGAATTACATTACCATCATTTGCAGGGTTAAGGCCAAGATTGGCTGTGAGGATGGCTCTTTCAATGTTGCGTAGAGATGTACGGTCCCAAGGTTGAATAATGATTAAATTAGCCTCAGGTATAGACATGGTAGCAAGTTGATAAAGCGGGACAGTCGTGCCCTGATAGTCAACCATGATGCCGTCAAGTAAGGTTGGAGTGGCACGGCCGGCACGGATGGTAGCTAATTCCTTAGCTAATCCGTCTATGGCCTTCTGCATTCTGGAGTTCAGTTCAGCGAGTAACTCATTTAACATGGCTTAGTGGTCAACACCAAGCTCGAACCTGGCAAATCTGCGTACTTTTATGTTCTCGCCAACTTTGGCAATCGTTTCAGCAATAATCTCCTGTACCGTCTTGGTAGGGTCTTTAATAAAGGGCTGGCTAAGCAGGCAAGCCGTTTGGGAATCTGCTTCTGCTTGTGGTGGCATATCTTCAATAGTGAGAAATTGCGGTGAGGTAGCAGCTATCTGCATAGCTAAGTCGTGAGCCAACTCTTTGAATTCAGCGGTGCGAGCCACAAAATCGGTTTCACAATTTAACTCCACTAATGCTCCTACGCGCCTGTTATGATGAATATAAGCTTCGATTACCCCCTCAGCTACTGCTACCTCTTTCTTCTTTTCGGCAATGGCCAATCCGTGTTGTCTTAGAATCTCAAGCGCCTTCTCTAAGTCGCCCCCGGCCTCTAACAGAGCTTTGTTGCACTCAGCTACACCAGCACTAGTCCTCGTCCTTAATTCCTTTACTGCTTCAATTGAGATTTTCATGCGGATGCAACTTCTCCCTCCGATTTCTCTGGTTTCACTGCTTCGCTTGGCTCTCCCGGCTCAAAAGTATAAGAGCCGAGAACTTGCACAGCTTCTTCGTGTTCTTCTTTAACAGCGAGTTTAGTAGCTCCCGCCTCTCCAGAAAACGCTTCTGTTTTACCTTTAATTATTGCGTCAGCGATTTTGCTACAAATCAATTTAATCGCTTTAACAGCGTCATCATTAGCAGGAATAGGATAATCAATGCCGTCAGGATTACAGTTAGTATCGGCAATAGCAATTACGGGTATGCCTAATTTTTTAGCTTCGGTAAAGGCAATCTTATCTTTAATAGGATCAACGATGAAAAGGGCCCCAGGAAGGGTAGTCATTTCCTTAAACCCTCCCATTTGAGTATTAAGGTGGCCAATTTCCTTTTCTATCTTCAGCCGTTCTTTCTTAGGCAAAAGGTCGAGTTCACCCTTATCTCTTTTATTCTCTAAACGAACCAGGTGGTCAATCCGAGCCTGTATGACAGCGAAGTTAGTCAACATACCACCTAGCCATCTCTGATTAACATAGCTCATCCCACATCTCTTAGCTTCTTCTTCTATGCTCTGTTGAGCTTGCTTCTTAGTGCCAACAAAGAGAATGCTTTGTCCTCGAGCTGCCAAATCTTGAGCAAAGGTACAAGCCTTTTCCAACATGGTAACTGTCTGCTCCAGATCAATGATGTGGATACCATTGCGCTGCGTAAAAATATGTTTCTTTGCCTTGGGATGCCAGTAGCTGGTGTGGTGACCAAAATGAGCACCTGCTTCCAGCAATTGTTTTAATAAAGCATTATTTATCATGTTTATAATTTTAAGTAATGTTGACTAACAAAACCAGTATAATGTAGCATAACTGATTTGGGTAATGCAACAGAAGGTTGCCTCCAATTGTCTCTTGGTTGACAGATAATTTGCCCTTATCTATACTATTAAGCTCAAATTGTAGCTAGAATTGCCCGAGTAGCGCAATGGTAGAGCAACCGACTTGTAATCGGTAGGTTGGTGGGTTCGAATCCCCTCTCGGGCTAGGTTTTTCGGATATTTTATGATAAACTTTTGTCGAGGAGGGGTGCCGGAGTGGTTAATCGGAGCAGACTGTAAATCTGCCGCCCGTTCGGGCTACGTGGGTTCGAATCCTACCCCCTCCATTTGTAAGGTGCAAGGAGGCCCACATAGCTCAGTAGGTAGAGCACGTTCTTGGTAAGAACGGGGTCACCAGTTCGAATCTGGTTGTGGGCTTTGAGATAAAAGGAGGTCAAAATGGCTAAAAAAGTTTATGAGCGTGTCAAGGAACATATTAATGTGGGTACCATAGGACATGTTGACCATGGTAAAACTACGTTGACTTCGGCGATGACTATGGTATTGTCCAAGGCAGGGCCTACAAAATTTACCGCCTATGATGAAATAGACAAAGCCCCTGAAGAGAAGGCAAGGGGATTAACTATCTGCATTGCCCACATCGAGTATGAGACTGATAAGCGCCATTATTGTCATGTGGACTGTCCTGGGCATGCTGACTATATCAAGAATATGATAACTGGAGCCGCTCAGATGGATGGAGCTATCTTGGTAGTTGCTGCCGATGACGGCCCCATGCCACAAACTAGAGAGCATGTGCTTCTAGCCCGGCAGGTAGAGGTTCCTCGCGTAATGGTAGCTCTTAATAAGATAGACTTGGTAGAGGACCCTGAGCTGTTGGATTTGGTAGAGATGGAGGTTCGGGACTTACTCAAGAAGTATAACTTTCCTGGCGACGAAGTTCCCGTTGTGCGCGTGAGTGCTCTTAAAGCTCTGGAATGTGGTTGTGGAAAAAGGGATTGTCAATGGTGTGGGAAGATATGGAATTTGCTGGATGCCATAGATAAGTATATTCCTTTACCAAAGCGAGAAAAGGATAAACCCTTCTTGATGCCAATAGAAGATGTATTCAGTATCAAGGGACGGGGGACTGTGCCCACAGGCCGAGTAGAACGAGGAGTAATCAAGGCCGGTGACGAAGTGGAAATAGTGGGACTAAGAGAGACAAAGAAAACGGTGGCGGTTAGTTTGGAGATGTTCCATAAAACTATGAATCAGGCAGAGCCCGGCGATGCCATTGGAGTGCTCTTGCGTGGTGTGGAACGAGAAGAGATAGAACGGGGTCAGGTTCTAGCAGCGCCAGGCACGGTCAAGCCTCACACTGAAGCTGAGGCTGAGGTATATATTTTGACCAAGGAGG
>CAZWDC010000001.1:0-6922 GCA_964633085.1 uncultured Dehalococcoidales bacterium | reverse complement strand
CCCGGTGCGAGCATTGACGTAATCAAGGATATGTCCTGTGTGCGTAATGATGAGCCCCATGCATTTTCTCTCAGGTATGGGGCAATCTTTTTCCAGCAAGCTATTCAACAGTTCCCCGATAAGGGCGATGTTTACCAGGTCAACACCTGATTCGGGCTCATCTATCAATGTCAATGTGGGCTTTTGTGCCATTAGCTGCATCAGCTCGGAACGCTTTATCTCCCCTCCCGAAAACCCATAGTTCATCTCTCTATCCAGAAAATCTGCCATGTTAGCTTTCTCTGCGAGTTGATTGATGCGTTCTTCCTTCTCTCGTCCGCGCAGACAGGCAACGAGCATATCACGCATTTTTACCCCTCGAACCACGGGAGGTCGCTGGAAAGACATTCCGATACCCAAACGAGCTCTCTCGTCGAGCGGCAAATTGGTTATGTCTTTATCTTTGAAAATGATTTCACCTTTGGTTATCCGATACTTGGGGAAACCCATTATCGCCATGAGCAAAGTTGTTTTCCCGCTGCCGTTGGGACCGAACAGGACATGGGTCTCGCCAAGCTTCATCTCCAAATTTATGTTATGTAAAATCTCCTTGCCTTCCACCTCCACAGTTAGTTGCTTAATGTTTAAAGCAACATCGCCCATGTTGTACCCTCCTTTTTGTTTATTTAAGCTCCATCCAATGACCAATGTTCTCTTTTCGTGAACCACCCCACAGGGTCACTGAGATACTCGTAGGAATCGAGAAGAGCGAGATGGTGCCCCCGCTCCTCACCTGCCAGAGTCTTATAGAATTGCTTTTCCACAGAGAGGGTGCTTTCTGCGCTTCGAGAGTAGTATAGATTATAAGACTTGACCTCCATATCCATAGCCATCTTAATAGCTTCGAGTTCAGACTCAGCCACTTCAAACCTACTGCCCAACGCTTTAGTGGCTTCAGCGAACAGAGACTTGAGTCTTTTGCCTTTCTCGAATGGTGGTTCTACATCCGGCCAATTCTTTCCTCTCTTGAAGGCTTTATATATTTCCACAAACTTCTTGCGGTGAACGTCTTCTTCCTTAGCTAGCTCCTGGAATAGCTCCTTAGCTAGCTTGTTGCTGCTTTTCCGGCTTGCCTTCTGATAAAACTTCTTGCCATCCGCCTCCATCTGAACGGCAAGCTGAAGCACCTCCATCGCCCTAGCCTGTTCATTCTTCATTCAGTGCCCTCCCCTTTAAGGTTCTAAGCCTATTGGGCTGTCAAGCCGCCATCAACTATCAAAGTAGTACCGGTCACAAAAGATGATTGCTCACTGGCTAAGTACAAGGCAGCCTGAGCTATTTCTTCTGGCTCGCCCCATCTGCCCACGGGCTGACTTTCACGAAGAAACTTTTCAGCTTCTGGCTGGGAGCCAGTAAAACGGTCTAACATTGGCGTCTTGACGGCACCGGGACAGATACAGTTTACTCTAATGTTTTTCCTGGCATACTCTAGAGCCATAGTTTTGGTGAGCAAGACTATCCCGCCTTTAGAAGCACAGTAGGCAGGCATATTGGCGACGCCGACCAAACCAGCAATGGAAGCAGTGTTAATGATAACCCCGCCACCTTGCTTTAACATCTGCGGAATAGCATGTTTCGAGCCCAAGAAAACGCCTTTAAGGTTAACAGATAATACCCTATCCCAGTCTGCCTCCGAGACGTTCTCAGTCGGCCCCAATGGGCCTTCAATACCGGCATTGTTATAAAGAATATCCAGCCTCCCGTACTTGTCAATGGCTGTTTTTATCATTTTCTGGACATCGGCAGCTTTGGATACATCTGTCGCAACAAATGTAGCCTCGCCACCCTTGGCTTTTATTTGCTTCACAGTTTCCTGCCCGCCCGCAACAGAATAATCGGCCACTACAACCTTAGCCCCTTCTTCCGCGAAAAGTAAGGCTGCCGCCCGACCGATACCTGAACCAGCGCCAGTTATCACCGCTACTTTACCCTTAAGCTTCATATTACACCTCCTTCTATAGATTCTTTGTTTTATTTCCCTAAGGCCTGCCTCAAACCCCTCGAACCTCTGCTTGCAAGCCTTCGTCCAGGCTACGATTTAATTAATTTCATATCCTGTCCACAACAGACCAAGGTGCCACCACCAACCTTGGTTACCGTCACCTCATTGCCACAGATATTGCAGCGATATTTCTCGCCAACTTTTTTGACAGCCATTTTCACCTCCTCAATTTTTATAGCCAGCAAAAAGCCTGAATTCAAATCCTTTTTCTTTGTGATTCTGCCTTAAGTTCCGAAAGCTGGCGCAGATGGTTTTTCTCTTCATCCAATATGCTGAGGACTACCTTGCGGTCACGTTCCCTCACCAAGTCCTGCAATTCTGTGTAAAAGAGGATGGAATCTTTCTCAGCTCGGATTCCAGTATCAATAGCTTCAATTTCATTTAATACTTTACCAGCTTTTTGTTGGGCCTCAGCGACATTAGAAAATACTGCGCTGTCAACTAATGCTTTGAGGTAAAGTATATATTCTTCGGTGTAAGTTTCCGGGGGCTTCACCTGCCCCAGGGAATCCGACATGCCCCGAAAGGTATCCAGATGTTTCTTTTCTTCTCCAGCAAGATGATTATAGACGTCTTTGACATTCCTATTTCCGGTCTTATCAGCCAGAGCTTGATAGAATGCCATACCATTCCTTTCTATGCCCATAGCTATTTCCAAGAGTTCGCTCCCTGAGAAAAAAACAGCCATTTTAGTCCTCCTTCTTAGATTATATTTATTTGCTGAGCCTCCAACGCTGTACCTGCTCCCTGCCTTGAGTAAGTAAGACTTATCCAAACAATCTATGACGCCGATACCTCGATAAATGTCTGTAAACGAGCCTTACAGTGCTTTAGACAACCCTTCCCTCCAGCCATGCCACTCCACCTATGAGGGCAAAATGAACCAGAGAATTGGTTGATTGATAACATACGTGAAAAACAACCTCCTTGTCAAGCAATCAAAAATTGAAAACTGTCAAAAATCTCTTTTTATGGACACCCTTACTTCAATTTTCTCAGCCTTTCTATGCCACAGCGAGTATCTTGCGCTGCCCTTACCTCGGCCCTTATCTCAGCTAAGAGCTCCCATGCCCCTTTTATATCCCGGTCCATGAGGACTTGTTCTAACTTGGTTATCAGCTGTTCATCTAAAGTTATCACAGCTTTCGGCATTGACCACCTCCTGTATCTATTTTTCGCTTAACCCTTCAGCCTTTTTGGCACCTTTTACATAACCCACGAAATTCGAGCCAATGGTGTGAAATCTTAAAGCCTGTTTTTCGAGCTATTCTCTTATTAATCTTTTCATCAACTGGCTCATCTATATCAAAGACGCGCCCACATTTCTCGCACCTAAAATGGTAGTGATTTGCCGGATTGCCATTAAACTTACTCGAAGTGCTACCCAGATCTATCTCCAAAATCTCCCCACATTCCCGTAATAGTTTTAGGTTTCGATAAACTGTTCCCAGACTAATATTGGGAATTTCTTTCCGCACTTCGTTATATATCCAGTCAGCAGCGGGGTGTGAGGTCGTACCCCTCAGAACCTTAAGGATAGCTTCCCTTTGTTTAGTTTTCCTCATGCTAAATTAATAATAGTTATTATTATCATATTTTAAGCATTGTCTGTCTTTTTGTCAAGGGGGTACTTTAATCACAAAAAATTGAGTTTGACTCCTTTATGAGTCACATCTTTTCCGGAGCGGCCATACCCATGAGGTGCAGGACTTTAGCCAGGGCAATCTGAGTTGCCTTTACCAGCTTGAGGCGAGCTCTAGTTAGTGCTTCATCCTTAGAAACAACCCGGCATTGCTTATAGAAGCTGTGAAACACGGTGGCTAAATCCAAGGCATAATAAGGCAGGTGGTGCGGTTCGAGTGCAACCGCCACCCGTTCTACTATTTCGGGGAGGAGTATTAAGCGGCGAATTAAGGTCAGCTCCGGTTCGGTCGTAAGCAATGAAACATCGCCCTCACGGTAGTCTCCGACTCTTTGCGCAGCCAAGCGCAGAATGCTGGCAATCCGAGCGTGAGCATATTGAACATAATACACAGGATTGTCTGCTGACTGTTTCTTAGCCAGCTCCAAGTCAAAATCCATCTGGCTATCAGCAGAGCGAGAGAGAAAGAAGAAGCGGCAAGCATCTGAGCCGACTTCATCTATCACCTCCCTCAGGGTAATAATGTCACCGCTGCGCTTGGATACTTTAACTACCTCCTCACCACGTCGCAGGGTGACTAACTGGCAGATTATCACCTTAAGCCGCTCCGGGTCGTATCCCAAGGCTTTGAGCACCGCTTTCATTCGGGGGACATGTCCCTGATGGTCAGCCCCCCAGATATCAATCACCCAGTCAAATCTCCGTTCCACAAACTTGTTGTAATGGTAAGCAATATCAGAGGCAAAATAGGTGGGAGAGCCATCGCTGCGCACCAGAACATTGTCCTTATCTTCACCCAGGGAACTAGACTCAAACCAGGTGGCATTTTCCTTTTTAGCAATATGGCCCCCGCTTCGGAGCAGTTCCATAGCTTTGTCATACTGCCCACCCTGATAAAGGCTTCTTTCCGAGAACCAAGTGTCAAATTCAACATTCAGTAGCTCAAGGTCTTGTTTAATCCTCTGCAACATCTTGGCAACCCCAATCTCCGCTAGTTTTGAAGTTGCTTCACTCTCGGGCAACAATAAAAATCTATCGCCCTGCTCCTGCATTATTTCTTCGGCCAGGTCAATCATGTAATTACCAAGGTAGCCATCTGAGGGCATAGCAACTTCCTTACCCAGGCATTGCTGATAACGAGCATAGAGAGAACGGCCAAAGTTATCTATCTGGTTGCCCATGTCATTTATGTAATATTCTTTTTCTACGGCATAGCCAGAGGCAGTAAGCACATTGGCTAAAGTACTGCCTAAAACGGCGCCTCGGCCATGACCCACATGCAGAGGACCAGTGGGGTTGACGCTAACAAATTCCAGCTGGATTCGCTTGGCTTTGCCGAGGTCAATATCGCCGTAAGATTCACCGGCAGCCAGGACTGATTCCACCTGTGTGCTCAGCCAATCTTTTCGCAAGCTGAAATTGATGAAGCCTGGCGCAGCAATCCAAACTCTGTCAATCTCCGGCGGCAGTACTATGTGCTCACAGATTTTCTCAGCAATAGCCATGGGTGACATTCTCATAGCCCGAGCCAGCTTCAAAGGGAGACCCGAAGCAAAATCCCCATGTTCGGGATTTTGAGGATGTTCTATGGGCAACTCGACTAGGGCGGCTGAAGGAAGAGCACCTCGTTGCTGTGCCTCCAGTACAGCTTGCTGTAAACACTTAGTTAGGTCTTTCTTAAGCGTAATCAACTCCATTCAGCACCTTTAGACCACACTTGGCTCAATTGTTGATGTAATGGTTGATGTTCAGACTCTTTCAAATCAGGATCGCTCTGGAAAAGAGTTATTGCCTCCCTTCTGGCTAACTCCAGACTGCGTAAATCCGATAGCTTAGCCAGTTTGAGGTCAGGCAAGCCACTCTGGTGAGTGCCGAAAAATTCTCCAGGGCCTCGCAGCTCTAGGTCTTTTTCAGCTAAGGCAAAACCATCATGAACCTTCTCCATCAGCCTGAGACGCTCCCTTGCTTCGGGTGAAAGCTTCTCCGGAATGAGCAGGCAATAGCCCTGTTCTTTGTCTCGCCCCACCCGCCCCCTAAACTGGTGAAGTTGCGATAAGCCAAAGCGTTCCGCTCCCTCTATCATCATGACAGAGGCTCTAGGCACGTCAATGCCCACCTCCACTACCGAGGTGGACACCAGAATATCGAGCTCTCCATCTCGGAAACGGCGCATTACCTCCTCTTTCTCATTACTAGGCATTTGGCCATGGAGTAATCCTAACTTTAAATCTGGGAAGACCTCTCGAGACAGTCGCTCATATTCCGTTGTGGCGGCTTTGGCCTCCAGTATTTCGGATTCTTCAATTAAGGGACAGATGATGAAAGCTTGCCGGCCATTGCTGACCTGACGACGGAGGAAGCTATAAGCCTTTTCCCTATCTCCTGGCTCGAGACATTTGGTTTTCACTACCTGCCGCCCTGGGGGTAACTCATCAATAATCGAAAGGTCAAGGTCCCCATAGAGCGTCAGCGCCATCGTTCGAGGAATGGGCGTAGCTGTCATTACCAGCACATGAGGGTTGAACCCCTTCTGCCGCAGGGCAGAGCGCTGTAATACGCCGAAGCGGTGTTGTTCATCTATCACCGCTAATCCTAATTTGTTAAATTCTACCTCCTTTTGAATAAGGGCATGAGTGCCGACAACAATGTCAACTTTACCCTGCTTAATTTTACTGTGCAACTTTTCCTTCTCACTGCTACTCAGGCTTCCAATAAGCAAAGCAATGGTAAGCAGCTTGGGCAGAAATCCAGCGTAGCATCTTATGGTTCCTTCGCCCGGCTCAGAATAGAGTTCCTGGGCACTACCTTGAGACAGATAGCCACAGATATTTGTGAAATGTTGCTCAGCCAAGACCTCAGTGGGCGCCATCAATGCCCCCTGGTAATCGTTGGCCGCAGCTACCAAGAGGGCCAGGGTCGCAATTACGGTTTTGCCGCTCCCCACCTCTCCTTGCAGAAGGCGCGACATAGCTTTTGGTTGTTTCAGGTCGGTTAAAATTTCCTGCAGCACTCGCTCCTGGGCTCGGGTCAAGGTGAAAGGCAGACACCGCAAAAATCTGCCGATAACTTCCTGGCTTATATGAAAGGCATTGCCTGGCTGCCCTTCCTGCCAATCCCGCTTTCTAGCCAGCACACCTAATTGAAGAAGAAATAGCTCATCGAAGGATAACCTACTTCTTGCCCTTCCCGCCATTGTCTGGTCATCAGGGTAGTGAATTTGAGCAATGGCGGTGGGCAGG